>CAZHJN010000004.1:0-61309 GCA_964532995.1 uncultured bacterium | reverse complement strand
ATGTAAAGATCAATCTTCTTTCTCTCTGTAATCGTTTTTACCTGTTTGAGAAATTCTGTCATAATATTACAGTGTCTTTCACAATCGCCTGGCGGAAAATAATTCGGAAAACGCAGGAAATCAAGTTCAAGCACATCAAAATTATAATCCTCCACAATTTCACCAATCAATCTCAAATAGTGCGACCTGACCTGTTTATATTCATAGTTAAAACCGATTCTTCCCCAGCCATCTTTTGCTGAACCGGGTAGGCGATATTCAGGATGCTGCTTATAAAAAGAACTATTCATAATATGGGTGTCTGGCTCCAGCGCGCCATGCATATCATTCATTCTGATGCTGATTCCAGAAGCAACAGCCTTTTCTCTGCATCTATCAAGAGTAAGTTTCAGATAATCGTATCCCTGCTCTGCAAGATGTTTCATCTGACGGAAGCTGTGCGGCATATCCTGATAGTTGCATTCCCAGAAATTTTCCCACACTTTGCTTCTGTAGTTGGTCTTCTGAGCGTTGGGATTGATAAGTATTAAATCTGCCCCACCCTCTGCAATCTCATCAATCATGGAAACAATATGTCCGGGTTTGATGGGTTCTTTTATAATAGAAAAAAGATTTGTGCAATCCTGGTTGTAGATAATTCTGCATCTTTTCATAGTATCTTTTTCAAGAGACAATCTACTTTAACCCTTTTTCTTCGTCAGGCACATCTGTTTCCTGACCACAATAATACTCATGTTTTTCAGGGTTAACCACCATTCCATCGTATTCAAGCTGTCTTTTTAGCCTTTCAATTGATATTCCTCTTACATCATCTTTTCCTGCTTCAACAGCCATAGCAACAGCGGTACCTGCTGCCTGACCCATGCCACAACAGGTTGGAATCATACGGCAACTGCTGTGAACAACCTGATCAACACTTATACATTTGCCTGCCATCAACAAATTTTTGAATCCCTTTGCAACGATACAGCGAAAAGGAATTGCATATGGTAAAACTTTTTTCCTCCAGCCACCGTGTCCTGGTTTTGTAAGACTGTGCAGGTCAATCTGAGATGTCGCCACACATATCCCATCATAGCAGTCAAATGGCTTATCACCAAGAATATCCTCTTTTTTCAGCACATAGTCACCGACAATTCTCCTTCCTTCTCTTATGCCGATTTTTGAACCCGAAGAACAGATCGTATATGTGGGGAAGTATTTACTTTGCAGGAAATGAACGACGCGAACAATCTGACGTCTGGCTTCCAGTTCTGCATCAGAAAGAGAAAATGGATCTGTCGGATCATGATCTATAATCTTTGTCATATTGCAGTAAATTCTGCCATCAAACCATTTCGCATAAACATGCAGACCCGGAAGCTGCTCCTTGCAGGCAATCGGTTCCATATCTGGCGGAAGATATGTTTTAACCGGTTTTCCTGTATCTGATAGAAAAAACACAAGGCTCATATGCAGGGTTCTGCCTTTTAAAGGGTCTCCCTGCATAAACTCAGCACCGGCGAGAAAACCAAGGTCTCCTTCGCCAGAAGCATCAATGAAAAATCTCCCCGACACATCCATGGTTTTTGAACAGGATACCAATCTTACGGATTGAATAAAGCCCTTTTCGCATTTAACATCCTGCAATGTTGTATGAAGCAAAATATCAACGCCTGCTTCTTCTGCAAGAAGCTGTAAAACAATCTTCATGTATTCAGGGTTATATGGATTATATCTGTGGTGGATCGTGGCGCCGAAGAGTTCCATTGTTTCAACAATACTGGTAAAGATGTTTCCCATTCCTTCAAGCGAAGCGTACCATTGGGCAACATTTCCGGCAGAAGAAATTCCACCGAGGCAATTGGCTTCCTCCACAAGAAGAACCCTGTGTCCCATTCTCGCGGCTGCTATTGCTGCAGAAGTACCTGCTATTCCCCCACCAACAACGACAACATCTCTTTCAAGTTCGCTGATTTCCATGCGGGTCCTTTCACTGTATTTCTTCCAGCAGAAAACCAGAAAGCCAGACAGTATCGTTTCCGCCAGAAACAAATCTGAGGGAAAATTTAAAAATCTCTGTTTCAGGTTTTACCACGCCTTCCTGCGAAAAGTAAAGCCATTTCCCTGGCATAATGTTCGGGTGGATATCCACAGTTGTACCTATTACGGCTTTTTCTCTATCAAACATTATTCCCGTGATGAAAAACTCCTTGCCCGTTGGCGGATTTTCACGGTAGGCATAGAAACTGAGTCGTATTTTTTTCCCTTTCAGGTCTCTGTTTTTCATGCTGATTTCCTGACCGAGTTCAAGATAGACATCTTCTTCAGATGGTGCAATCTTAATCTTTACGGATGGTCTATTCTGAAAGGGTTTTTCAGCATCCTGTTCTACTGTCACCATCCTGCTGAAACAGTCAGGTGATTTGTATACATCCTTCCATATTCGTAAACTTCCATACCAGGATTTTGGTGGTTTTCCGGGTGTTTCAACTGAAAGAATCGGATTGTTCAAGATACTTTTGCTGAGATCAAACAATTTCTGGCCGGTTTCTGGCTTGAAATTTTCTCTTGGCGGTCTGAATGTTTCTTTCCAGACCTCATCGCTCTGTTTTTCGCTTCCACCGGCAAAACAAGTGGAGGGAAAAACCGCTGTTAGAAACAGCAAACCTGTCATAAAAACGCCATAGATTTGCAGGGTAGAAATTTTTCCTCTCATTTTTCCCCTCCAGCACCTGTATCAGACATCCTTTTTTTCACATCGAATTCTTTTGATTTCTTCACTCCTGAAGGTAAATCCCTCACAAGAATCCTCCATTTACCAGTTTTGGCATTGAGAGGAAGTAAAATCTGGTATTCGGCTTTCCCTTTTAATGTTTCAACATTTTTTGAATACCAGGATACTTCTTCTCCATCCGGATCATAGAATTCAATCCTTACCACATGATCTGCTGGTCCCTGGTTTTTTACATCAAGCTGGATTGACACATTCAGCATTTCACCCTGTCCTGTCTCAGAAGGTATTTTTATCTGAATATCCTCGACAGAATAAGGAAGTAAACTGTAAAAATGAGCTATGCCAGGCTCAAGTATTATCTGATCTGAATCCAGTAAAATTCCCTTTCTCATGTCTGTAATCTTATAACCAGAAGGAATAACAAGTTTTGCCTTTTTTTGTGTTGACTGATCAGCAAAAGAAAAATCAGGAAGCAATCCAACAAAGTATGCTGAACCCTTTTTATAAACAAAAACCTGGCACTCTTCAATTGTACCGCCTTCTTCATCAACAACCTTAACATATGGTCTTATGCCACTCTGCTTGATAAGAACCCTCACAAAATCAAGAAGGACTTTGTGCTGTGATTTTTTGAAAAGAGTTTCAAACTTTGAAAGATTGAAATTGAGGTACCATGCATTACCCTTACCGTATGAGTTTATGATGACTCCCGGTGTGCTTCCAGCCTTATAAAGAGCTTCGCCTGTTGTTAATAATATGTGAGGTTCCTGCAACTGAACAGGCATATCAGGTGTAAAATTCCAGTTTTTCGTCCTGTTCCAGGTCCCATTTTCAATAACAGGCGTAACATCAAATGTCCTGTGGCTGATACCGAATAACTCATCAAGAATGCCTTTTTTATAAGGCCTGCAATGCCTGTCCATAATTCCTGTCTGCATATCCGCAATAACAGTGCCACCGCTGGACACAAATTTTTTTATTGCATCGGCTTCCTTTTCTGAAAGAGAAATCGTATAAGGCAGAATCAAAACCTTTATATCAGGAAAGATGAGTTTCCCATCCTCAACCTGCTGGTAGGAAATAAAACAAGGGCTGATATGACTTCTCTTCAGGATTTCAATCCATGCGTTTCTGTCAGCGTCAAGTGTTGAAACAGCGTCAAGTGCATAGGCGGCATGGATGCTTGACTGGGAATAATACACAGCAACCCCATAATTTTCAAGAGTAGAACTTAAAATTGTTTTTCCCATGCCTTTCAACAGATCCTCAGCAGCTTCTTTCCATGACCTGCTGCAGGCATTCATTGTGAAATCAGGATTCAGATTAACAGGAAACCACCAGAAACAATTTCCATACCCGCCTTCAAAAACATTCTCCCATATTTTGTGCTTCAGAGATGCTCCACTTGATCCATAACCACCCCAGGGAATCTGTTTCACTGAAGGATTAAAGGAATGATGCATGATAATCTGGTTTCCTGCTCCGTATGCCCAAAGATTATCAAAAACCTGACATCTCAACCAGACATCATGTCCGTTATAGGGGCCGGGTACCTGTGTTCCTGAAAGACTGATGGTAGCATCAGGAACTATCTTTTTTATCTCGCCTCGTATCCACTTGACAAACTCTGCAAGACATTCTTCATTAAATCTCCTGTGGTCCGCCCAGCCAGCCCATTTATTTTTTTCTCTGGCTTCTTTTGCGGTTATCGGTCTCACTTCATCCCAGGAGGAAAAATTTGTGCCGTATGACTGGTTGAGTTCCTGCAGACTTCTGTACTGAGGTTTCACCCAATCCCTGAAAGCCCTGATACAATGCTCACAGAAACAAAAATCAAAGGCATCACCGAAGTGAGTAACTGAAAGTTCATCCGTCAAAGTGTAATCAAGAGCACCATAACCTTTTGTAAGTCCGGTAACAAGCTCTATTCTCTTTTTCACTTCTTTCCTGTATTCCGGGTCATTAAAACAGACAGGTCTTATCAGGTATCTGAGGTCTCCTGTCCTGAAATAATTGGTTTTGAGTTTCTGATATTCTTCCTGCCTTCCATGAAGAAGAAATGTGTCTATGATTCTGCTTGTGTCAGCAATCTTCAAGCCGGATTCAACATAATATCCCAGACCACCGGATCCTCTCATTCGGCTGGTTTTAAGAAGATTGACACCATTTTTTCTTAACTCTTCGAGCCAGTATGGCTGGTAGTAGTTTATGGAACCCGCTGCTATCTCAAGTCCATAGATATAATCGTCCCACACATTATTTTTTTGACCAGCAATTGCCCTCGTTTTCTTTTCATCAATGATTTTCTCATCCTGTCTCAACTGAACACAAACATAAAAAGCCACTGCTGGAACCTTCACCAATGGCAATTCGCATCTGATATTTTGAACGCCGTCTTCCACACGAAGCTTTATTTCTTCCCAGAGATAACCCCTGCTGTCATAAATAAGTGCGGAAAGCGAAAGATTGTCTCCTGATAACAGGGGTTTTTCCATGGTAATTTCCAACTCTGCATTTTCAGTAGGTATATAAAACTCTTTGTCCAGCTTTAAAAATTTTATCCGGTTCGTCTGGGGTATGGATAAAATTGTCGTACCCCAGTTAACCACAAGATCCCCTGCTCTTATGATTGTATCCACAAAATAGGTTCCACCGCCAGAAACATTTTCAACAGGAATCACAACTTTACTCTTACCCTTTGTAACAGATAAAGGAACTATCTTTTTTAATTTGACTTTTGAAAACTGGTCCTTTACAGTCACGTCAAAATTGAACTGTGCGGTAGCCCTCTGATTGTCAAGATCCATCAATATGTTTTTCCCGTCAGTATAAATCTTTTCAATCAAAAGTTCCGGCTCTCTTCCTGATGCCCAGAGTGTTGCTTTAATAACCATACTCCACACATATTCCCACCATTGAAAAGAAGGATGGTCAGGATTCCAGGTTACAATACCTGAGCCGGTATTGAAAGGATGTATCTCAGGAAGAAATGCCATTCCCCTGTGCTGATAGGCGCTGGCATTATAATTAAGACAGACAACCCTGCCCCTGCCATATTCTCCGGTTACCACCAGCGGTCTGCCGTCCACTTCCGCAAGAACCTCTGCACCACTGTTGAGATTGTGGACAGAATAGGGCGATGAAAGCATCTCAAAAGGAATACCCGTGGTTATGAAATGTTCTTTTACCTTTTTCCATCTTCCATATTCTCCCACCGAGTTAACTGCCAGGCCCTCAGGGAATTTCCTTACCTCTTCATCCGAGAAAGTAAAGGGATAATCGTATCCATATCTGACGTTTTTTTCTGTTCTCGGTGAAATAATAACAAGACCCGTTCCATTTTCAACTCTTTTAAGAATGAGTTTCTGTATTTCAGATTCAAGAGAGTTCCATGGAGCGCTGATCAGTATTGTATCCAGCGGCTGTTGCTGAAGAATCTTTTTCTGGTGCTGGGCAGAAAGAGATGGTGTCCAGTAAGAAACCAGCTGCCACGGCACCTTCCAGGAAACATTGCCATGGGTTGCACGATAAAACTCAATATTGCATCTTTCAGCCATTTCAATAACTTCTCTCTCCTTACTTGTATGCGTGATGAAAAAAACCTTTGTTTTCCCAAGATAGTATGGATTTGCCCATGGCGTATGAGGGGTTTTAATGTCTGCTGTAAGTCTTATGTCGTCTGGAAGCCCTTCTTCAATAGATGTTTCTGTTTTTTTTGTGCCTGAAGCCGCGGGTCTGGGAATTACTTTTGCTACCAGGGTTCTGTCCTCTTCGGATTTTGGAACTAATGGTTTCAAAGTATATTGTTCGTTTGTTTCGCCAATCTTTACGGGTTTTTCAAATTCGCCGATTTTTTCGTTTCCCCTCTGAACAATAACTTTCAAGATATACAAGCCTTCTTCCTGAGGAATAAATTCTCCCTTCCAAACCAGAGGTCCGCTTCTATCTGTCCCAACCAGAGAACCGCTGATCAACTGTTGCTTCCCTTCTGGAGAAACCGCAAGAAGATTTAACGCAGCAGTACTGCCCGGACTCAAAATAACCTGAACAGGAACCTTTTTCCCTTTTTCAGGTACTGCTTCTAACCTTATCCAACCAGCATATTTTTCAAGTACACCGTCAACCTGGATAAGGGACATAAATGGCAGAATTGTAAAACCGGTCTTAAAGGACTTGCCTGGTTCTATCTTTTTTGTAAGAAATGAAAATGCCAGAGAACGCAGGCTCATCTTGTGCCATTCATAAAAATCCTTGAGGTTTGAGTAGTCAAGATAAAAAGCAATACCACCATAGGTTTCGAAAGATATTGCAGCCCAGCCTCTCGCGATATTGTCAAAACCCTGTCCTGTGCCACTTGCTGTCAGTGGTGTCATCTTCTTGTAAAGTACACCTGTTGAAAGAGGAAGAGAAAAAACAATCTCATGGCTGCTATCAAACTCATTATGTATGCCAAGACCAAGGTAATAGTCCTCCATAGAAGCCTGCTCATTTGCAACCTCGTAATCAACCTTGATTTCAGGATTGTCAGCCAGCACAGTAATGGTCTTTGTGATTGTAATCCATTTCAGAATGTCTGTCTGTCCACGACGGGAAAGCCGGATGATTGCCCCTGTATCTGAGTTTTCAAGAATTTCAAAAGAGTACGGCTGATTTGTGTAATCTCCAAAACTTCCCTGCTGGACTATATAATCAGCCAGAAGTGCACCTCTTTTCTTTCTTCCTTCGCTGTCCCTTAATACTTCAATTCCTGCCGGCTTGAGTATAAAAGAGTTTATCTTCCCGAGAGAGGGTTTGATAACAAACCTACAATAATTGTTTTCTAAAACCAGTTCCTGTTCGTCGTCCTGATCAACATCAACCAGGGTGAGGATTTTTCCATCACAATGAACATAACAGAAAAATAAAAAGCATAACAAAATCACCCACTTGATGCGTGGTCTCATCTATTTCCCCCTTAAAAAAATGCTACCAGAGTGAACTATTCCCGAAGTAATCTCTCGGTTTCAATGGTCTTACTGAACCATCAACAAAAACAAAATTTGCAAAACCATTGTGCCTGAAGCATAATCCAGATTGCACCCAGGAGGGAAGAACCACGCTCCAGGAATCATTTACACCATCCCCGTCAATATCCCTGTCCGGAGAATATTGTAAAGGTGAAAGGCAATAACTATTGTAAGAATCAGCAACCAGCCATGTTGTTTTTGGAAGTCTGTCAAGTTTCACCATACAATTCCCTGCATAACTGAATCTGGCGTCTCTTCCGCCTCCATTTCGGTAATTAACGCCATAGGAGGTCTGGACTGAAATACCATAATAATTGGAGAAAATTTTAAATGTCGGGCATGTGAAAAATGACTAACCGAGAGTTGTGCCTGAGGTTCTTCCAAGATAACTGATTACAATGGTACGCCAGTCAACAGGTGAAGGATCGCTTGATGGTCCAGCATTAAAAGGAACAAGATAACCGTAGTTATCACTGGCATACATGAAGATTGCAAGCCCCAGCTGTTTCAGGTTTCCCATACACACACCCTGTCTTGCCTTTTCCCTTGCCTTGCTCAACGCAGGCAATAGCATCGCTGCAAGTATCGCTATGATCGCGATCACAACAAGAAGCTCAATGAGAGTAAATCCTTTCTTTTTCATTTTTCTCACCTCCTTTCGTCATTTCTCCTCGATTGACTGGTATTAAAACATTTTCATTATCCTGTTTTATCAATAATTCTGGCCTGAGTATGACTTTCATCGCACCACAGTGCCTTTTTATAATACATTCCATTTTTTCTATGGAAATCCTTCCCATCTCATAGAATGGTTGTGCCAGTTCATGAATAATACTCTTTTCTGGAATGTCATTATTCATTTCATCATAGGTAAAAATTTCCAGATCATCAGGTATGCGCAATTTCTTTTCTCTCAAAACAGGCAAAACCATATTCAGAAGGACCGAAACACCCGAGACAAAGATAGCTGTTGGTCTGTATTCAGCAAGCATCCTGATGAAATCCTCCCGATAATCCTCAATCTGATTTTTTCGGGCTTTATCAAGGAAGGCTGTTACTACTTCTGATTTTGATGGATCAATCCCCGAATCATCCAGAGCGCGACGAAAACCAGCGTATCTCTGCAAAATATGGCTTACCTTTATGTAACCTGCGAACCCGATTCTTCTGTGTCCTTTATTAATCAGGTACATTGTTGCTTCATATGCGCCCATTTCGTGGTCTGTGCTGATATAACTGAATCTGTGATCAGAAAAAATTCTGTTTATCACCATGACATGACAACCTTTTTCAAAAATTTCTCTCATCACAGGCAGGTCTTTTTCCCATGGCATAAGCCATATGACTCCATTGAATTTCTGAGATTCAACAAGTTTCAGGATCTCGTAATAGCTTTTCCCCAAAGGTGAAATATAAATATGAATCTGTCTTTCAAGAGCCTCATCTGTAAGTTTCTCCATGAAAGGACCAGCGTTCCAGCAATCACTTTTCCAGTCAGAAGGAACTACAACAAGGATTCTTTTTGGACAGCGGGTTGAGATTTTTTTTCTGATGAACGTTCCCTTACCCTGTTTCCTGACTATCAAACCTTCTTTTTCAAGGTCCTTCAGGGCTTTGCGAACAGTGAGATGGCAAACATGAAATTTTTTCATCAGGAAGCTCTGACTGGGAAGGATAGAGCCTTCTTTATTCTTTTCAATCTCCCTCAGTAAATATTCTTTGACCTGTCTGTACAATATCAAAACACACCTCAACTTATAAGTACATATAAACGTTATCACGAAGTAATTTCCATGTCAAGCATGGTTTGGTTCTTAATCCGGCAGGCCAAATCTTCTGTCAACAAGTTCTGAAATTGCTTCAATCCTTTCAATTTCACCCACCGGAGAAATCTCATCAGAAACGCCGAGTATCAAACGACCGCAGAACATATCAATGACCCTTTCTGTAAACGCAAGCAGCTCCTTAAGAGGAAATGAAGGAAGGAAAAAGATGGCGGGGATAAGATCAAGAACCACCATGTCTTCTGTTGCACTTTTTATCTCCTCAAGTGTCATGTCGCACATTGGTGCAGGAGTTAAAGCTTCAACGCCATGAAGTCCGGATTCTCTCAGATATGGAAGGATCAACCTTGAATTTCCATCCCAGTGGCTGTGGACAAATCTATTATTTTCTGTCATTATCTGGCTTATCTTTCTCCATCTTGGAATAACATATTTTTTCAATATTGGCGGAGGTGTAAATTCATTTGTTACATGGTCTCCAAGGTTGAAGATTCTGCATGGAAGTTTAAGAGCTTCCTTTGCCACCCGCAAATCCTTTTCATTACAGGCTTCAATGTATTCTTCAAATTCAACAGGATAATCGTTCAAAAGATAATATGTATTCAGCAGCCCGGCATGTCTTTTGATCAGGTCAGTAAAACCGGTACTCTGAAGAAAAACCGTCGGTTCAGCCCTTTTACCAACATTGCTGGCTGCTTCAACGAAAAGTTCCGGGACCGCGACCGCGTTAAAATGATTAATAAGGTACGTAAGTATTTTCAGCTCTTCAACTGTTTTAACAGGAAAATCAACAATTCTTCTGTTATCACCATAACCCATACCACCCGGCACAATCTGGGAGATTGTTTTCAGGGTACCTTTTTCAGTTCTTATTACAATCTCCACATGGTTTTCATCGATCCTGCGTTCAAAGGTTTCAGTTTGACAGCTGTAATAATATGCAAGACCGGCGCTTGCACCATATCTAACTGAACAGCCCAGTTTATCGTAGATTTCAAAGTTCGTCAGATTTTCAAACCTTTCAGGTAATGAACCCTTTGCCCTGTGGAAAAGAATCCAGGTTTCCAGCCTGGGTTGCCACAGGACGCTTTTTGCTCTGCCTTCAAAGATTGAAATGTTCAGTTCTTTTCTTGTCAATTTCGCACTTTTATTTTTTTGCTCTTGCTGAAAAATTTTATTCTTTTGGTTTATTATAAAATGATCGGGTGGAATGTCAAAAACGAACGATAATGAAATTATTAAGATTTTCGATATCAGCTGTGCTTGTTGTGCACTGTGTTTCCGGCGCGCAGAAAAACTGGTATTCTGATTATAAATACAGAGCTGTTATCCAGGTAAAAAATCTCAGCCAGCAGGAATTTAACGAAATCACTGTTGTTCTTAACTGTCCGGTCAATCTCCTGATAGAAACAGGAAAAATAAAATCAGATGCCAGCGATATGGTACTTGCGGATGAATCAGGAAGTATTACTGAAGTGAAATTATGTAAAAAAGAAAAAATATGCAACTCAATCTTGTTTGATATAAAGGAATTACCGGCGCAGAAAAGAAAAATTTTCTATCTCTATTATGGAAATCCGGCGCAGAGCAATGCAATAATTCTTGATAAAGAACCGGTTGATTTAAATCCGGAAAAAATTGTTGTTTCTGCCGGCGCTGAAGAAAGTAAGATAAAAGTTGAAAAAAAATCCCCACAAAATATCAAAGAATGGTTAGAAAAATACAACCCTGAAAAGTTTGATGGAAGAGTCTGGGTAAGATTCAGGATTGACCAGCCTAAAGATTACAGATATAACATTGTGATTGATAGTGAAATAAACCCTTACACACCGGCAAGATTGGCAACAGGTACTGTTTCAAGATATGGTTTGCAGCCCAGAATGTGGCAGGGAATCAATGATTGGGGCAAACCAATTGCCTGGTATCCGCCTGTTGATGAATCGGACTGGATAAATGCGGGAGAATATTCATGCTGGGTTGAACTTCCGGTTTCAAAAGCAGCACAGTGGTTCACATGCTTCATCGTCTTTCCGGAAAAACCTTCTGAAAAAAATAAGAAGCCAGACATCATACTTCATCTTGAATTTGCAACACAACCATCAGAAGATTTTATTTTCCATGTCGTTGATGAAAAACCTGATAAAGCTGGAATTAATTACAGCACAGGAAAATATGATGTGGATGGGATTGTATGTGTCCGAATGCCGACAAAAACAGGGCTTGATGGAATGAAAGAACTTGGAACATTCACTGAGTATACAAAAAACAGACTTGAAAAAATAAAATTCTTTAATTTAACTGATCCTCCTCGACTGTCAAAACTGATAGTCGGTACATGGATGCAGCTTATACCATACAGGTTCGGTATTGCTGGAGAAGCCTCTTCTGAAAGGGCGGAAACAGAATTCAAAATACTTTCTGATATTGGAATCAATTGTGTTACAACATCAGGCATGGAAGAAAAAGAACTTGAAAAATTATTCAGGAAATATCACATCATAGATACAACGATCACCGGCTGGGCAGGAATGTGGAGATACACTTCAGAGGCGTATTCAAAAAAATATGATTACCTGGAAGGTGAAACAAGCAAACAGCGCTGGTCAAGGGTTTTTGATGATCACTATTCAAAGATAGCACAGAGATATTCTCAAACAATGCCTTTTATCCTCAAAACCGCAAAGCATTTTAACACCGGGGATGAGATTGGACCGGCAACAGATGCCAGGGAGATCAGAAATACAGTCCAGATGCTTGAAGAGTTCAGGCAATATCTGAAAAATCAAAAATTAACCCTGGAGATGCTGGGAAAAAATTCATGGGAACAGGTTTATCCTGAAACAGACAGGGAAAAGCTTAAAGAGAATAAGATTGAATACTCGCGATTGTTTTATTACACAAAAAAATTCATCAATGATTTCAGTGTTATGTGGTATAAAAGTGCGACAGATGCAATAAGAAAATATTTTCCTGATATGAAATTGATCGCACCGAATTTCCAGGCAGGACCCATGCAGTTTGCGTTCATCGGAAATAACAACGATATGGATACAGCCGCTCTTGATATCTTTGAACTGGGCAGAAACAGGGCTTTTGAAGGCATTATGATGGAAGACTGGGTATATGGATGGGATGCCGGAATAGGAAGAATCTGTCTGGGTGCTGACATTATGAAAGCAGCTTCAAGGAAATGGAATCTTCCAATGGCAAGTTATCTTGTGGGAGGAGAAGCAATCAAAACAAAGCTTTTTGCATATATGATATCGGGTATTAAAGAAAATCATCTTTATCTCTACGGACCGATTGGAAACATTGGACCTGCCTGGGCTGATTCAGAAAAAGCCCTTAAAGAAACAGCGGATATCACAAGAAAGATAAAAAAATTTGAGGATAATATCTATTCGTCGAAGCCAAGAAATGCGAAAATTGCGCAGTTAATCGCCTTTACATCAGATCTCATGCAGGTAAAAGGACTCTACTTCTGTCAGGAAAGACAGAATGTTTATGCACTTTTGAAACACTGCTATCATGATGTTGATATTGTTTCAGAACAGGACATCACCGAAGAAAATATCCTTAAAGATTATCGGGTTCTCATAATCACTGATCCTAACATCAAACGGGATGTACAGGAAAAAATTGTTGACTGGGTTTTTCATGGAGGAAAACTCATATCAATTGCCGGCGCTGGAAACTGGGATGAATTCAACCAACCCTGTGATATATTAAACAAGGTTTTTGGAATACGACAATCGAAGCTGATTTTTCAGGACGACTGGCTTAAATGGAGTGCTGCTTTTTATTCCACTGCCGTGAGTAAATTTGCTTACAGGCAGATGGGCAATATTATACTGCAGGATGAAACAACAAAAGATGAGACAAAAATTGCGGTGTGGGGTTTAAAGATTGACTGTCTCCCGGTAACCTGCAGGATCTTAACCAGGTATGAAGATGGAAAACCAGCCATTTTTTACAATAAATACGGAAAAGGTGAAACTGTTCTTATAGGTGCTCTTGCTGGAGAATCCTATGTTAGAGAGCACTGGAAACAGGAATTGAAAGTTGAACAACAGAAACTGGAAGAAGGAGAAAAAGAAAGATACCTGATCAACAAAATTCTGGATAAATTAAAAATTGAAAAAACAATGACTCTTTCAACGCCTGGAATTTATACAAAAATTATGGATTTTCCTGAAGGGATTCTTATCTTTTTGAATAATGCGAGTGGAAAACCTGTTGAAAGATTAATTGTCAATGTGAAATGTGATGAAAAAATTGAAAAGATTGATTCCCTGAATTCTGACAGCTTGGATTATCTCAAAAATGACAACATTATCTCCATTGAAATACCCATTCTTGAAGATGTGGACATAATAAGAATAAGCACTGAATGATTCTGTTTGAAAAAATCTGCGATTCTTTTTTTATTATTCCAGTATTCAAAATACAAGAACTTTTGCACCAGGATTCCTGCTGTATTTTATATCAAGAATTGCGGTATTTGCCTCTTCAAAAGGATAGGTTGTAATTTCTGGCTTTACAAGAATCTGAGAGGATAGTTCAAGAAATTCAGCAATATCGCGTCTTGTAACATTAGCCACTGATTTTATCTCTTTTTCAAGCCAGAGATGCTTTTCGTATTGAAGACGCATCAGATTTTCTCTGTCGTGTGGTTCCTTGCGAATTGCATTGATAACAAGCCTTCCACCTTTTTTAAGGTTCTCAAGGGCGTAAACAACGGGTAACCAGGCGGGTGTGGTATCAATTGCAACATCAAAAACTTCAGGAGTTCTATCGGTTATTTCTCCGGTCCATGAAGCACCCAGTTTAAGAGCCAGTTTTTGCTCCTCTTTCGAACGGGTAAAAACAAAGACTTTGCTTTCAGGATAAAGGGATCTGATGATCTGAATAACAATGTGACCTGAAGCACCAAATCCATATAATCCAATTGTGTTTCGGTTTTCAAATTTTGTAAGCCGCAATGAACGCCACCCAATTGAACCAGCGCATAAAAGCGGTGCTGCTTCTATATCGGTGAGAAATTCAGGAATATGATAGGCGTAATCCTGGTATGCAATAATATATTCGGCATAACCACCATCTGCATCCCTTCCGGTGGCAATAAATTCATCACACAGATTTTCGTATCCATCAACACAGTATCTGCATTTTCCGCAGGATTTGAAAATCCAACCAACTCCAACTCTTTCTCCTGTTTTAAAATTTTTCACAGATCTTCCGCATTTTATTATTCTTCCCACAACCTGATGTCCAGGGACCACCGGAAAATAAGAGGGTGCTGTTCTACCCTCAATCTCGTCGATATCCGTTCTGCAGACACCACAGGCAGAAACTTTTAAAAGAACCTGATCATCAGCCGGTTCAGGTATGGGTCTATCAACAGGCTTCAGCGATTTTTCATCGGCAGTGTCCTTAATTCTTTCAATAACCATTGCTTTCATTGAATTATCTTTCAATGATCGGAACCCCCATGGATTTGAGATATGCCTTCAAAGAAGGGATAGAAATAATCCCGAAGTGAAAAACACTCGCTGCAAGAAGTATTGTTGCTCCTGCTTCAACTGCATGATAAAAATCCTCAAGGTTCCCTGCTCCACCTGAAGCGACAACCTCAGCAGAAACAACATTTTTTATCGCCCTTATTACAGGCAGGTCATAACCGAGTTTTGCTCCATCTCCCCATTTACTCGTTGGTAGAATCACAGAAACCCCATACCCATCAACCTCTTTTGCCCATTCAATCGCATCCTTTCCAGTTGCGGTTCTTCCGCCATCAATATAAACCTCATAGCCGGATGGCATTTTGGGATTGTGGTCAACATCTATTGCAACAGTAATTTTTTCAGAACCAAATTTTTTCACCAGTTCTTTTATCATGACAGGATTTCTGAAACCCGCAGAAGAAATGCTTATCCTGTCAGCTCCTGCCTCTATCACAGATGAGGCTGAATTAATGTCAGAAATTCCACCGCCAACAGTAAAAGGAACAGTAACAACCTGTGCAACTCTTTTTACAATATCTATCATTGTTGGTCTGCCTTCAACCGTTGCAGTTATATCAAGCAATGCGATCTCATCTGCTCCCTGCTTGCAGTACAGAATTGCACACTCAACAGGGTCCCCTGCATCCTTTATATCAATAAAATGCACACCTTTCACAACCCTTCCATTCTGTATATCAAGACATGGCATAATCCTGACAGGTGTTTTCATTTTTTCTCCTTTTTTGACCATACTTATTATAACTTATGGTGCTTGTTGCTGAAAATTATCAACTTGCCATCATTTTCCTGAGATGAAATAAAGTGCAAAAATCAGTGAGATAATATACATAAGAGGATGGATTTCCTTAAATCTGCCTTTTGCCATCTTCAGAACAGTGTATACAATAAAACCATAACCGATGCCATGAGATATTGAATAGGTGAAGGGCATTGCAAGAATGATAATAAAAGCAGGGATTCCGGTTTCAATCTCATCAAAATTTATACTTATTATATTTTGCATCATTAAAAGTCCGATTATAACAAGGGCTGGTGCAGTCGCTTCTGAAGTAATAAGAGAAGCAACCGGTGCAATTATAATGCTCAGTAAAAAAAGAAATCCCACAACAATCGCGGTAAATCCGGTTCTTCCTCCTTCCATTATCCCGGCTGCAGACTCAATGTAGGAGGTATTTGAACTTGCGCCAAAAAAACCGCCAAGCATCGCCCCAAGCGCGTCAATTGCCAGAATTTCCTTAAGTTTTTCAATGTTTCCTTTTTGATCAACAAGTTTTGCCTGATAACCTATGGCTGTTACAGTACCGAGTGTATCAAAAAAATCAACGATCAGAAATGCAAAAAGGCTGGGCAGCAGAGACAGTTTAAGTGCACCAATTATATCAAGAGCTCCGGCAGATGAAAAATCAGGCATATTCAGAACCACCGGCATTTTAGAAAGACCGGCAAGATACGCAATTATACCTGTTAAGATTATTCCAAGAAGTATCGCACCTTTAATCCTGAGAACAACAAGAACCGCTGTGATTAAAATACCGCAGGCAGAGACAATCGTTGAAATCCTGGAAAAATCTCCAGGAGACGGCAAAAATGTATTTTTATCAATCGTTACAATACCCGCATGCATCAGACCAATAAATGCGAGAAACATACCGATCCCCACAGCGATAGCATGCCTCAAAGGTAATGGAATCGCCTTCATAACAGCCTCACGAAGTCCGGCAAGGACAAGAACAAAAACAATGAGACCATTAAGAAAAATAAGACCCATACCGACCTGCCAGGAAACTCCCTGCCCTATCACAATACTGTAGGCAAGGACACTGTTGAGACCCATCCCCGCCGCCAGAGCGAGCGGGAAATTTGTGATCGCACCCATAAGAATTGAAGTAATACCTGCAGCAAAGGCGGTTCCCACAACACAGGCACTGAAAGGAACTCCTGCATCCTTCAGAATAACCGGATTGACAAACAGAATATATGCCATTGTGAGGTATACCGTGAGACCGGCTCTTATTTCTGTACTCCACGACGTTTTTCTTTCTTCAAACCTGAAATATGCTTCCAGTTTTTTCAACATAAAAATCCCCTGTTAAAGGAGAAATTTATAGACTATTGCATCAATAATAGCCTCTTTTGACTCAATTCTTATCCTTTCGTCTGTTGGTATGCAACCCAGTTTAGAAAGAAATCTCATTTTTTTCACATCAAGAATGTCTGATACCGTATGAATCTCTCTAACCCTGTTTTTCAATGCATATCTTATCGCTGTATTGTAAAGATCCGAAAGGACATCTTCGCCTGTCTCTGAAGAACAGAAACCATCAATCTGACCAATGTTTCCTTCGTGGAATTTCACACTTGCAATTCCCGCAATGAATTTTCCGCTCAAAGCAACAAACCATGCCCCACCATCATCAATCTTTTCATAACGAGGATAAAGACCCATACAGGATCTCTGCATAAACCATCTGGTTGAAAAAAGTCCGGCATTCAAATCAAGAACCGGTCCATCGTAAGGAATAATCGTTATCGGTATTACCTGCAATCTGAAGCGCATATCACCACGAACAATACCAACATTGTGTTTCCTGATATGCTCAAAATACTCTTTGAAAAAGACCTCAGGATTCTTTCCATGAGAATCCCTGAACATCACCCGTGAACCGGTTATATAATGCCAGCCAAGTGAGTGATACAATCGCGCGGCAGCCGGATTGGATGTCCCGAGAAATAACCATGCTCCATCCATTTTCTCAAATGCATCAATTGCCATTTCACAGAGAATTCTGGCAAATCCTCTTCCTCTGTAATTCTGATGCGTTGCTACCTCCCCTATTCCGCCGATTCTTTTATCAAACTTACTGGTTGTCAGATGAACTGTTGAAACAATCTTTTTCCCGATTCTCGCAATAAATACGAAATCTCTGTTGAATGCTTTTTCCTTACCGGAAAGGACAGGAGAAATATTCTGATCTGAGAGATATCCTTCGCCAAAGATAGATGCCCAGAAATCTAACAGGTCTTTCTTATTCTGAGTGCTAACCGGCACTTCCATAATCTCAAACGAAGGATTTTTCTGTTTCATCTCATCTTTACATTTTACAACTTTTTTTCAGACAGAAAAACTCGCATAAACTTTTGTGGATTTCATCCGTCTTTATTATTGAAATGGTTCCTCCATGAAAGGGGCTCAGGAAGAAAAATTGCTTCTTCCAGGGCCCCGAATTTTTTGACACCGGATAGAAACCGGTCTTATAATAATCAAATCAACAAGGAAAGGAAAAATATGGAACCAAACCAGGCAGAAAAACAGGAAAACATAAAAACTGTTATGATTGTTGAAGACGACGATACCATACGGAAAATTTTAGCCATAGAATGCAAAAAAAAAGGGTTTGAGGTTATTGAATTCAGGGATGCTGCATCGGCAATGAATATCATTGATAGGAATAAACCAAAAATTGATGCAGCAGTGGTGGACCTGATGAATCTTGGTTATGGCGGAAATCTTGGAGAATATATTAAAAGGTACAACGAGTACAGGAAAACAAAAATTATTTACTACACTGCGCTGACTGAAAAACAGTTTAATACAAACATTCTGCAGGTGCCGGACACCTTTTATGTGTACAAAATTCCGGGAAGCGTTAAGAAGGTGATAGAAATACTTGAAAAGACATAGAAAAGGAGAACCGCATGCCAAACTTTAATGATGCGCCGCAGGTAATAGACAATTTTATTTACAAGCTTTTTAAGAGAACCAGACCTTCAATGGCAATTGATCTTGTTAAACCTTCTGATATAAAATCCTTTGAAAAATGGCGTGATTCACTCAAGGTGAAAATTCGTGAACTGCTGGGAAACTTTCCAGAACCTGCTCCTCTCAAACCACAGCTCTGCAGCACTGAAGAACTTGAAGATTTCATCAGAGAAAAATATCTCATTCAGACCGAACAGGATTGCTGGATGCCGCTTTATCTTCTTACTCCGAAAACATCAAAAGAAAAACTACCCGCAATACTCTGTTGCCATGGACACGGACTTTATGGCAAAGATCCTGTTGCAGGTGTTCATTTCAGGCAGCCTGAAAGAATGAGTAATATCAGTATTCCTAATTACAACTACGGCGAAATAATGGCTAAAAGAGGATACATAACAATTGTTCCGGACTGGCGGGGTTTCGGCGAAAGATGTGGATATGACAGTTCACCATTTCCCGGAAGAGACAAATGCAATGTTTATTTCATCCAGCACCTTATTCTCGGCAGAACGCTCCTTGGCGCAAACATCTTTGACGGTATGAGAGCTATTGATTTTCTCCTGACAAAGAAAAATGTTGATCCTGAAAGGATTGGATGCATGGGACTTTCTCAGGGTGGAACAATGACAACATACATCACCCTTCTTGATAAAAGGATAAAAGCGGCAGATATTATCTGCTATGCAACAACCACAGAACACTACGCGATAAACAGACCCAACTTCTGCGGAAGTCAGCTGGTTCCCGGGTTATATCAGTACGCTGATGTGGGTGATGTTATTGGAGCCATAGCACCAAGGCCACTGCTTGTTGAATCAGGCGCAAATGATACCTGCTTCTGGCTTCATTCTTCAATCAGGGCACATGAAAAAATTACAATGGCGTACAGGGCCGCAGGAAAACTGGAAAATCTATGGATTGAAATTTTCCCTGGAGAGCATAGTTTTGCCGCGAACAAGGCTTTTGAATTCTTTGATAAATACCTTAAAAACAGATGAGGAAAAAAAAGCGGGTCCTTCTGTGGATTTGTGGAACCCTGCTTGTATTGTGGATAATAATACCTATCATTACAGGGTTATGGGCAAAACACGCATCTGATAGAAAGGTTAACCTTTCCTTCTTCTTAACTCTTCCCGGCGCAAGAGTTACCAATTTCCAGTGGAAAGTGTCAGAAAAACCTCCGGTTAATATTGAAACAGATGGTTCAATAAGGGTACCGTGGAAAAGCTTTATTTTTGGAACAAACCAGCTTCTTGCTGTTCAGTTACCGGCCACCATTAACCTTCCCCAGGGAAAATCAAAAATAAACTTCTCAGGAGAGATTCAGGGAAATTTCAGGAAAGGAGAACTCAACCTGAAGGATGTAAATATCATGCTTGAAAAATTTGGGAAATTGTTTGTTTCCGGCCGGCTTGTGAAATGGGGAACTGAAACATGCGAAATAGAAGGAAATGTTAAAGACTTTGCGATTGATGAATTGAGAAATATTCTGGACATTCAGAATCTTCCATTTTCAGCAACCATTACCGGAAAACTTTCAATCACGATAAATAAAGATGTTGTGAAACTTATCAGGTTTGATATTGATTTTTCAGGATTATTGCTTCAAAAACAAAGCAGCCCTTTATCAGGACATGCCAGAGCCACATACGACATACTGCAGAAAAAATGTTTCATTGAAACAGGAAATATCGTAACAGAATCAGGAGGAAAAATTTTCATAAAAGGGATGGTAAGTCCAGAGGATTTCAGCCTGAAGATAGAATCAGAAGGAGTCAATCTGAATGAAATTATTTCGCAGCTTCCAGAAAAATGGCAGGAAAAATTTAAAATAAGATCTGATTCAAAATTTTCTATGAACGCTCAGGGATTCTGGAAAAAAGAGGAAAATTTGCCTTTTTTTGCTGGATCTTTTTCTGTACCCGGACATATTCAATATGATAATTTTTCCTGCTGCTGTCTTACGCTTAAGGGTTTTTCAGATAAAAACGAAATCGCTGTTGAAGCAAAAAAGGTTTCAATCGGAAAAATTGATTGCAGGGATATAAAAGGGAAAATAAACGAGGAAAACGGAAAATACAGAGGGAACCTGAATTTTTCTTTTTATGACGGATCCGGAACAGTTGTGTTTGCCACATCCGAAGGAAAACCTTTGAAATTTTACGCAAAAACCGAAATCTCAAGAATAAATCTTCAAAAACTGATACAGAGTCTAAACCCTGAAATTCTCATTACAGGCTTTATTAACACAATCTGCTTTATGGAAGCAGCTGACAAACAATTTTCACTACAGGCAAAATTTGATAATATCCCGGGCAGACCTTTTTCCCAAAAACTCAATATAAGCGCGGTTAAAGCGCTTGCAAGTCTGGGCTCATCAAGTTTAGCCGGTAACATAGGCAGACAGTTCGGAACAGGTAACTTTTATTACAGAAGATTGAGCGGTGTCGTCAGTATCACAAACGGACAGCTGACGATAGAAGGCACAGCTAAGAGGGCCGGAGAAAATGATTATCTTGTGACTTCTGAAATTTTCGGTTCCGGAATAAATGTCCTTGTTGATAGAAACAATAATTCCATCCACATAGAAGATCTGAAGCAAAGGATTACAAGGATGATGAAACAGAATAAACCACAGTTTAAACTATCTTTATTACAGGGGGTAAAAATATGGAAAAACAATCCATCGGTTTGATCGTCGGAAACAGGTCATGTTTTCCTGAAGCACTGTGCAAGGCAGGAAGAGAAAGAATGATGAAAGTACTTAAAAAAAATGGTGTTAATGTCATTTCTTTATCAGAACAGGATACACGGTTTGGCAAGGTTGAAACCTGGCAGGATGCAAAAAAATGCGCGGACCTGTTCAGGAAAAACTCTGACAAAATCAGCGGCGTTATTGTGACACTGCCAAATTTCGGAGATGAACAGGCAATTGCTGACACATTAAGACTTTCAGGACTTGATGTTCCTGTTCTTATCCATGCCTATCCTGATGAAAAAGACAAGATGGACCCACCGAGAAGAAGAGACAGTTTTTGCGGGAAAATTTCAGCATGCGGAAATCTAAGACAGTATGGAATAAAGTATTCCCTGACATCCAGCCACACCGTATTTCCAGAAGATAAAAGTTTTAGAGCAGACCTCATTAAATTTCTCGCCATATGCAGAATAATAAAGGGCTTGAAAAATCTCAAAATTGGCGCAATTGGAACAAGGCCTGATCCTTTCAAAACAGTAAGATACAGCGAGAAAATCCTTGAAAGACATGGAATATCCGTTGATGTGATGGATTTATCTGAACTGCTTGCAAGTGTAAACAGGATTAAGGATTCAGAACAACAGTTCAGGAGGAACTTTGAAGAGTTTACCGCTTATATAAAACCAGAGGGAGAAACAAAAAATGTAATCAAGATGGCAAAATTGATAACCGCAATCAAAAACTGGATGGAAGCGAAAGAACTTAAAGGTTTTGCTTTCCAGTGCTGGACATCAATACAGGAAAATTATGGAATATTTCCCTGCGGAGTTATGAGTTATTTCAGCCATAAAATGATTCCCGCGGCCTGTGAAGTTGATGTTACAGGACTTGTTTCAATGTACATACTGCAGCTTGCATCACAAAAACCGAGTGCCATTGTTGACTGGAATAATAATTATGGAAAGGATCCGAATAAAACAGTTCTTTTTCACTGCAGTAATTTCCCGATAGAAATCCTTGAAAAACCTGTGATGACGCACCATGTGATTCTTGAACAAACGGTTGGAAAAGAGAAAACATTTGGTGCAGTTGAAGGAAAAATAAAACCCGGTTCTGTCACATTTTTACGACTGTCAACCGATGATTGCTATGGAGACATAGCGGGTTATGTCTGCAGGGGCAAAATGACAGAAGATTCGCTTAAGACCTTCGGTGGGGTTGGAGTCGCAAAAATAGACAATCTTCAGGATTTACTCAGGTTAATCTGTGAAAATGGCTTTGAACATCATGTTGCGATCAATCTCTCAGACTCATCTGAAGCAATTCATGAAGCCCTTGTTAAATATAAAAACTGGGATATATACCTTCACAGATGAGATACTTTTTTATACGCTTTCTGGATTGAACTGCGCGCAAGCTTTGAGATAGTATCCGGAGTCATTGATAACGGCAATATGGTGGGCAGTACCTCAAGATTTACCTCCACACTTTCCAGTTTGAGGAATTTTATAAAGTGGGGGAAAAACTTCATATCCCCATACCAGAAGACGAGGTCGCGATTTTCCCTGGTTATGGGTTTTTTATCAATTGCAACATAACAGATACATAGCGGAAGAATCTTTACACCGCACATTATCGCAGAGCGAAAAAGGGTCTTTTTGAAAGAAATCACATCTTCTCCATCTGTGCTGGTACCCTCAGGGAAAAACATAACATTCAATCCGCCTGATAAAACCTCTGACACAGAACCCAGATCCTTTAAGAGTCTTGTTTTCTTTCTCCTCTCAACAAAAATGCTACCTCCCAGTTTCGCCATCATACCAAGGAAAATATCCTTCTCAATTTCTGTTGAGGTTACAAAAGAGGTTGTGAAAAAAGAAGATATCACAAGCACATCCATATAGGAAAGATGATTGCTTACAATAAGATAGGTTTCCTCTTCATTAAGGAAATCCATATTTTTTCTTACTTTTATGCCGAGAAACCTGAGGGCAATTTTGGTGAAATAAGAACAATTTCTGCAGAGATTTTTCCTCTGGCTTTCAGATCTGGAAAAAATCATGATCACAAAAGCAACAAGAATATACAGAAAGATAAGACCGGTCATTAAAAAACATTTGATATAAAATTTGAAGATTTTCATCAGACATTGTACTTTTTTTCTATTGATTTTGCGATGTTTTTCATATCAAGAACTGTGAAGAAATCAACGCAATTAAATGCTTTATCAAGTGCTGGTTCACCGCATACGAAAGCACCTGCTTTGAGATAAAAAGAGAGAAGAGGTGGTACCAGAGTTTTTGCCTGATCCATCTCTTCTGAAGAACATTTCAAACCTGACAGATATTCAGAAAAAGAAGGTATCCTGAAGTTTTTGCGGGGCACAACAATAAATTCCTCAGGTGCTCTGTGATGTTTCATCAGATAAAGATAAAGCAGGGCCACCTCATTGGTATCTACTGTCTTCACGCTTGAACATCCAAACAGATATCTTGTATTGCTGAGTCTTATATATTCTGCAAGTCCTCGCCAGAGCAGGGCTATTATAACCCCTGTTCTGTATTCTCTGTCAACACAGGCTCTTCCAAGTTCAAGTTTAACATCCTTCAACCTGAGAATGTTATCAATATCAAATTCCTGAGAAGAATAGAATTTTCTTGAAAATGTGGAAAGATTGAGCCGGTAAGTACCAACATATTTATTTCTATCTCTGTCAAATATCACAAGATGATCGCAGATAAAATCAAATTGATCAATGTCAGACGGGATAACTGCCTTTTTTTCAAGCAATTCCTGATAGAATACATCGAATCTCAACCTCAAAACATTCTCAAGTTCCCTGGCATTCTCTACAGTTTTAATTATAAAATTACCCTTTTCAATCTGCAAACCAATTTTGGGTCTGAATTTTCCCAGTTTCAGTCTTGAAATATGGAAAAATTTGGTCCTGTGGATCCTTACAGCGATGCCAACATTTCTGATTTTCTTAAATGCGGACTTACTTCCGGCAATCCTTTTTTTCACTGATTGCTTAATTCGTCTTGCCCTACTCATTTTAACCTCCAGAATTAATCCGCTCAGAAAATTATTTTACCACAATATTATATAAGTCTGTATCAATGGTAATAACATTGTGTTATAATCAAAAAAAAGAATCTCATGAAAGGTGAAAAATGGATGAGGTTTTTGCTGGAATTGATGTGGGTACGCAGGGAGTAAGGGTTGTTTTGATGAATACAGATGGCGAAGTTGTGGCGGGCGCTGAAACATTTTTTGAAAGTTTTCCGGTGCAGAAAAATGAATCGTGGCACCAGCAGAACCCCTGTCAATGGTGGAATTCTGTTGTTCTCTGTTTGAGGAAATCTTTTTCAAACTCAGCAAATGCGAAAGTTGCTGCAATCTCGGTTTCTTCCACATCAGGAACGGTCTGTTTTCTTGATGAAAAATACAACCCTTTGATGGATGCAATCATGTACAATGACAGCAGGAGTCAGAAACAGGCTATCATATTGAACGAGGTACTGAAAAATGTGACTGAAAAAATGGGATATAAATTCAATTCTTCCTATGGCCTTGCAAAGATTCTATGGGTAAAAGAAAATATGCCGGAGATATTTGAAAAAACAGTTAAAATTGTGCATGCAACTGATTTCATTATCGGTAAACTATCAGGCAATTTCTGTATTACTGATTATACAAATGCCCTCAAAACAGGGTATAACCTTGTTGATGGAAAATGGCCTGAAGAGATAGAGAAAAGTTTGGAAATACCATGCGGGCTTTTGCCAGAGGTTGTATCTCCGGGTTCTGTTATAGGGGTGGTCTCCACAGCATGTTCAGAAGAAACAGGTCTTCCTGCCGGAACACCCGTGGTTTCAGGAATGACTGATGGATGCGCTTCTCAGGTTTCCACAGGCGCTGTATTTCCCGGACAGTGGAACTCAACACTGGGAACAACCCTTGTCATCAAGGGGGTAACAAAAAAAATTCTGAAAGATTCCCTCGGAAGAGTTTACAACCACAAACATCCTGACGGATGGTGGCTGCCAGGAGGCGCAAGCAATACCGGTGGTCAGTGTATTATAAAAAGATTTGAAAGAGAAAAATGGGACAATCTCAATATGAAAGCAAAAGAAATAGCACCGAGCAAAAAACTCTGCTGGCCACTTGTTGGACAGGGAGAAAGATTTCCCTTTGTAAATTCTGAAGCCACCGGTTTTGAACCAGAAGGTTGTGATGAAGAAACACTTTATACCGCTTATCTTGAAGGTGTTGGATATATTGAAAAACTCGCATATCAAACCCTTGAATCTCTTGGTGCAGAAATAAAAGATGTGATAAGAATTGCAGGTGGCGGAACAAAAAGCAGCATATGGAATAGAATAAGAGCATCCATACTCGGCAGGACTCTTGCGTTAACAAAGAATACACAGGCAGCCTCAGGTGCAGCAATTCTGGCAGCATCCAGAACCCATTTCAGAAACCTTTCTGAAGCATGTGAGAAAATGGTAAAAATCGTACAGTACTGTGAACCTGAAAAACACTGGATTGCTGATTATGAAGAATCATACCAGGATTTTCTCAGGGAATTAAAAAATAGAGGTTATATTTGAACTGAAAGAGGTAATATGTCAATCTTCAAAGCGTGTGATATAAGAGGAAAATATGGTGAAGAACTGACAGATGATATTGCGTTCAAAATAGGAAGAGCCACAGGCACATTATGTAAGAATAAAAATACTGTGGTGGGTGGAGATTTAAGACCCAGCACATCAGAATTGAAAACAGGATTGATAAAAGGGCTTTTACTTTCCGGATGCAATGTTATTGATATCGGAACTGTGCCAACACCAGTTTTTTATTTTGCATTGAAATATCTGTCAGAAAACTGCGGGATTCAGATTACAGGTTCTCACAATCCGCCTCAGGACAATGGGATGAAGATTGTTTTGGGAAAAAACCCGGTTACTCCAGAGGAAATACAGGAAATAAAAAATCTTGTTGAATCTGAACATTTTGAAACAGGTAAAGGAAAAATTCTATCAACAGATATCACCCCATACTACAGAAAATACATCAGAAAATTTTTCAAGCACGGCAATATTAAAGTGGCGGTTGATGCTGGAAACGGCTGCTGGTGGAAGATTGCGCCTGAAATTTTGAGCGAACTTGGATACAGCGTCGTGAAAATTTTTTGCGAACCTGATGGTACTTTTCCCAACCGGTCTCCAAACCCCGCAATTTATGAAAACATAAAAGAGCTTCAAAAAAGGGTTATTGAGTCAGATGCTGATTTCGGAGTTGCTTTTGATGGAGACGGAGATAGAGCAATATTTGTGGATGAAGAAGGTCAGGTGGTTCCAGCCGACACTGCCATAATTCTGTACATCAGAGATATCCTTGAAAACACGAAAAATGAATATGTTGTTTTTGACATAAAATGTTCACAGGCAATAGAAGAAGAAATAAAGCGGTTTTCTGGAATCCCTATTATGGAAAAGTCAGGGCATGCTTTTATAAAAAGAAGATTTCTTGAGACAGATGCGCCTTTCGCAGGAGAAGTTTCAGGTCATTATTTTTTCAGGGAAATTGGCGGTGATGATGGACTTTTTGCCACATTAAAAATGGCAGAGATTATACAGAAAAAAGGACCGCTTTCTGAACAGATAAAATCCATCAGAAGATTTCCAATTACCCCTGATATCAGAATTCCTGTTAAGAAACCCGAAGAAATACTAAAAGCTCTGATCAAACATTACCCATCTGATAGAATAAATACCCTTGATGGTGTGAGAATTCAGTTTCAACATGGGTGGGCACTCATAAGAAAATCAGTGACAGAACCGGTTATCACCATAAGGTTTGAAGCAGAGAGCGAAAAAATGCTTGAAGATATAAAAAATGAAATATTTTCTTTAATCCCCGAAGTAAGGAGAATATGAAAAGATTGTATGTTGCAGTCATAGCCCTGTTTTTCCTCTGCAATCCAGAATGTTACGCTCAGATTAAAACAAAAAATGAAATAATAGTAAATTCAGCCAGCATGATCAAAAAACTTATTAATGAACACAATAAATGGGATCTGTATCAGAAATATGTAAATTATGTTTCTGACATTCTCGATAGAACCAGCCAGGATAAATGGTGGAATGATAAAAATGGATATTTCAGACTTGGAACCATTGATAGATGGCTTCGGAATCCTGTTGATTGCATTGTCGAAGGTGAAATAATTACACAAACATTTTATGATTTATGCGGGGCTGAAATTAAACACATTTCTGATGTGTTGAAAAAATGCTCTGAATTGCTTGATCTATCGTTGCAAAATAATCAAAGTGTGGAAATGAAAAAAGATATTCTTAGCAGAATTAATGAAAGAATCGCAATTTCTCAAAAATTTGTGCAGGCTTCTTTCAGCGATTTCTCATCAAAAAAACTTGCTGAATTCATGGAACTTACAGAAAGGCTGGTCGTGAGAGAAATGGGTGATATTATAGCGCACTCTCTTGCCGAAAAACAGGCTGGTCTTGCGATGGCTTCAATGGCTTCAAAAATAAAAATGGAAGAATTAATAAATGCCGGCATTTGCCTGTGCGATATTTTCAGTTACCCTGATTTTGAGAATCTGAAAAAGTTGAAAAGCGGCAGATACGGCAAAATTCTTGTTGGAACAAAAAAGAACGATACCTATGATATGAATAAGTTAAAAGGGATTGCGTGCATAATAGACCCTGCAGGAAACGACACCTATATTGCCGGAAATACAGGACCCGATAAACAAGTATTATTAATCATAGACTTTGAGGGAAATGATAAATATCTGTCTGATGAAGGTTTTGCACAGGGAGCCGGTTTTTTTGGAGTAAGTATTCTTTATGATAGAAGTGGTGATGACTATTACAAGGGTACAGATGTATGTCAGGGAACCGGATTGATGGGAATCGGAATACTTGTGGACGATGAAGGAAATGATTCATATATCGGAGACAGAAGAGCACAGGGAAGTGCAGTATGCGGAATAGGAATTCTTCTTGATAGAAATGGAAATGACAGTTATTCAGTAAACCTTTTCGGTCAGGGATATGGAGGCATGCTGGGAATTGGAATTCTTTATGACCGGGATGGTAATGATTGTTATACTGCAGGAGGAAAATATGATGAACCATATCAGGAACCTCCTGGCAGATATAAACATGCCTGGTCTCAGGGCTGTGGTTCTGGTTTCAGGGGAATTTCAAATGGCGGTTTCGGAATAATTCTTGATGGTGGGGGAAACGATATCTACCAGGCTGATTATTTTTCCACAGGCGGTTACTGGTTTGCCGCAGGACTTGCAAGAGATTTTGGCGGAAACGATATCAGAAAGCCTCTGACAGGAGATTTCAGCAGATATGGTTTTGCTTACGCGTGCCACTATGGAATAGGTTTACTCTACGATGATACTGGCAATGATACATACATTGGTACACTTGGAATACAGGGATTTGGATGGGACATAGGAACTGCGGCTCTTATTGATTTTTCAGGTGATGATAGCTACACCGCAACAATCAGCGGTCAGGGTTTTGCCTGTCAGGGATCCTGGGCAATGCTCATTGATTGTGATGGTTCTGACACATATACAGGCAATAATCCTTCACGTGTTCAGGGAATCCCTGGTCCACTTGAATATCATCCTTTAAATCTTATCGGCGGAAATTTCAGTTTTCTTATTGACCTCGGTAAAGGGGCTGACAGATTTTCTTCAGGTCCATGGCAAAAAGGCATCAATCCAAGAAATACGCAGTATGGGGTCGGATATCTTATTGATATTGAATAATAAATGAAAATTCTTTTCTGGATTCTGGTTCTTCCACTTTTGCTTGCCGGACTGATTTTTGTTCTGATTTTGATTGTACTTATCTTATCTCTGATACCTTTAAGAAAGAAAAAAATTTCCATTGTAAGATGGCAGACAATTCATCCGGATGACAGAAAAATAGTTGATGCTGAGTGGTCAGAGAAAAAAGATTGACATCATGACATTTTTGAGTGTATAAAGAAATAAAACAAAAAGGAGGTGATGCTGATGCCTTCCAGAAGACTCAAAGAATTTCTTGATGCAAAAAAAATCAAATACATTACAATTAAACATTCTCCGGCATACACCGCTCAGGAAATCGCTGCTTCAGCACATGTTCATGGAAGGGAACTTGCTAAGACTGTTATAATCAATAAAGATGGAAAACTTGCAATGGCTGTATTACCTGCTGACTATCATGTGGATATTGATGTACTGAGGAAAGCAACAGGCGCAAAATCTCTTACAATAGCCACTGAACAGGAGTTCAAGGATGCTTTTCCGGAATGTGAGATTGGTGCAATGCCACCATTTGGCAATCTCTATGGAATGGAAACATTTGTTGAGGATTCCCTGTCAGCATGCAGGGAAATTGTCTTTAATGCAGGCACCCATACAGAACTTATAAGAATCTCCTATGATGATTTTATAACAATAGTGAAACCGATTGTATTAAGTTTTTTAAAAATGTGAGAATAAAGGGTGAAAAGGGTGATGTGAAAAACTAACAGATCTAGAACTTTTTGATATTTTCTGAAAGGAATAAAAAATGAAAAGGAAAATTCTAATTTTTGGAATTTTTGGATTTCTGTGTTTTGCATACTGTCAGGAAATCAGAATTCCTCCAAAGGTGCAGCATCAGCAATTCCAGAGAAACATTGAAAATGATTTACTTGTCAGGATGATTAACGAAATTGAAATAACAGATGACCAGATGCCGGAATTTATTTCAAAATTCAGAGAAATCTCACAATTGATTAAAAAACACAGAGAAACAAGGGAAAAATTTGATGTGGAAATAAGGCACATGATAGAAGGTCAGGAGTCAATAAGAAACATTGATGAAAAAATCATTCATCTTGATAAATTATATCAGCAGTTAAATGAAAATATAAGAAAAATCAGGGATGATATAAGAAAATCCCTCAACCCGAAACAGCAGGTTAAACTGGTGCTGATGCTGTATGATATGATTGAACCTCTGACACCAACAGGATCTCCTTTTCCGGTTCAACCACCCTTTCCACCCGTAGAATCACAACCGGGATTGTTGAGATAGTTTTATCATGGAGAACCAGGCGGTTGCTGCCATCGCCAGAATGATTTATATCCGATTTTCAGATAGGGTGTAATTATGACTTTTCCACCCTGTGATTTTGATTTCAATAAAGCATCCAGAGCACCGCTTGTCAGCACTGTTCTTTCCACCGGCCATGACGGTTTTCCGGTAAGTATCATTTTCTCTACACCTTTCATCTGATGTGCAGAATGCATCAGAGTTGAAAGATTGTTGTCAAGTTTAAACAGTGTGGACTGGATTTTTCCATCAGCATATTTCCATGCCGCAGTCCACTGGTTGGCAAAACCATTAAGAGTAAAAAGACAGGCGCGCAACCCATCATAGTAATCAATAACAAACAATACGGGTTCAACAACGATATCCTTTATGGTTTTTCCTTCTGGAATTTTTCTTCCAAGCCTTTCAGCAGCCATATCCAGGAGATTTTTGTCAAAAATTTTACCTTCCTTCCATACATCTTCACCTGTTATGCATTGAACAGATTTGATACCTGTTTCTCCACCTTTTCTCTGTTCAGCAAGGCACTGAATCATTTCAAGCCCGTGAAATCCGGATCCATCAAGGGTGAGGAATGATATGCCGACAATTTCTTTCAGTTTTGAGTGTTTGTCAACATCCACAGGTGGGTATCTCCATGAAACTGGCACTGAAGAACCAGCCATTAAGGGAATCTTCATTTTCTCTGCGGTCTCATAGATCCATCTAATGTCTTCCCAGTATGTAGCAATATGTTTATCAATAAAAACAGGAACAACCCTGTTGCTTTTCTTGAAAACATCCACAACCTTTTCAAAAAGTTTTCTGTTCGGTCTTAAAATCTGTCCTGTCTCTGACACAGGATATCTTCCATGTTCAGTTATAATAAAAACCCCATCAACAGCAAGAGATTCTGTACCAAGTGTCAGAGCTTCTTCAACTGTTTCACAGATACTGAACTGGTATTCTCTGGAAAGTTGATCACAGAGGTCTTTTTCTGAAGGGGTATCTCTGTAAACTGAAACAAGTTTCAATTCAGGATATTCACCTTTGCCATCAAGTCTATAACCTTTTAAAATCCGGGAAAGAATAACATCGGGGTGGGAATATTTTCTCCAGTCACCAATAATTCCAGCAACACTTTTAGCTTTTTCTTCGACCTGCTGTGAGAACGAAAAAACAGTAAAGATAGCAAGCAAAACCGCAAATGATCTTAAGATCTTCATAGGGCCTCCATCGTAAATTTTAACTGATGTTATAATAAATAGTACCATAAAAGGAGGAAATCATGGCAAAGATAGATGTGACGATTGTAGGCGGGGGAATGATAACCAATGATTTACTTTTGCCCTCAATTTATCACCTGCAGAGGACAGGAACTGTAGCAGAGATAAAAATATGCGCGCTTAACAGCGCTCCTTTGAAGTATTTGAGAGATAATCCTGAATTGAAACAGGCATTCCCGGGCCAGTCTTTCACGCCGTACCCCGATTTTTCTGAATCCGAAAACAACAATTACCCTGAACTCTATAAAAAGGTCATAGCAGAAATGAAACCGAGGCAGGTGGTCGTTGTTGCAATGCCTGATAACTTACATTATGAGGTAATAATTGAGGCATTGAAAAACAACCAACATGTTCTCTGTGTTAAGCCTCTTGTTTTGAAGTACAAGCAGGCAGCAGAAATAGAACACATTTTAATGGAAAAAGGCCTTTTTGTTGGTGTGGAATATCACAAAAGATTTGACCGCAGGTCTCTTATGGCAAAAAAGGCTTATAAACTCGGCCAGTTCGGCGAGTTTGCAATGGGAGATGCGAAACTTATTGAACCCTATTACTACAGATTTTCAAACTTCCAGAACTGGTTCACCGTTGAAAGAACAGATCCATTTGTCTACATTGGATGTCATTATGTTGATCTGGTTTACTTTATAACAGAGCTCAAACCGGTTGAAGTCTCAGTTGAAGGCGTGAAAGGGAAATTCCCGAATGGAAATGAAGGATTTATGTGGTCTGATGCCAGGGTCAGGTTTGAAAACGGAGCAATACTGTCAGTAACAAACGGTCTCGGATACCCTGATGCCGGTGCTGGAAGCAATGATCAGGGACTTTTAATGTACTGTGAGGGAAATGGCAAAACAGGTATGATCAAGCATGATGATCAGTACAGAGGTGTTGCATATAGCTATCTTGAGGGTATTGGTCCTGGCGGTTCTGCATACAATTATGTAAGTCCTGATTTTTTCAGGTTGGTTCCATGGGAAAAGGATGGATATAAACCTGTCGGGTACGGTCCTGATTCTGTTTCAGCGATCATCGGGACAATCAAGGATATTGAAGATATTGCAGGTGACGATACTGAAAAAAGAAGACAGATGATAAAAGAAGTTGACAGAAAAGGCATCATCGCAACACCGGCAAACAGCTTCATAAATGAACTGGTTGTTGAAGCCGGAAGGATGTCAATTCTGAATGATGGGAAACCTGTAAAAATAGTATATAAACCAGAACCATCTGTCATGTTCAGGTAATTTCCTAAAAATTCCTGATCTTTCTGTACATAGCCGGAGTCAGCCCGGTGAGGCGTTTGAATGCTTTGTTAAATGTGGAAAGGTCAGAAAAACCGCAATTTCGGGATATACTTTCTATTTTCATCTGTGATGTTTCAAGCAATCCTTTTGCTTCAAGAATTTTTCTGTTAACAAGATATTCTTTGAAACCCATTCCGGTCGTCTTTTTGAAATCCCTGCTGAGCGTGAAGATTGACCTGTTAAACCGATCTGACAGCTGCCTCAGGTCTATTCCATCTTTGAAATGAATGTCAATATAATCAATGATCCTTTTTATCAGAGAAGATGCAGTTTTTTCAGTCTGTTTTTTATCTTTAACCCGGTCAACAATAATCAATATCTTCTCCAGACTGTCAAGGCTGGACTCTTCCCAGTATTCATCTTTTGAAGTCAGCTCATTTATGATGTTTTCCATTAAAAACCTGACAATTGTTGCTTCTTTTTCAGGCAGGACAACATGATAAAAACCTGCAAGCTTCTTATCCACAATATTTTTTATAATCGGTCGGGTTCTTATAAAGTATGGAGTGAAAACAAGATTCAATCTTTCAACTTTCTTCCCGGGATGGGGAAGATACCTGTGGATTTCATTATGATGAACAACAAGCAGAGAATTCCTGCCAATCCTGTAGGTTGTATCTTTTATGAAGTACCTGCCGGAACCATATAGAAACAGCTGAATCTCTGCTGCCGAATGATGGAAGTACGGAACATATGATTTTTTACCGTATCCACAAAACCTTCCAGCACAAATTTTTCTGTATCTGAAATCCTCTTTCTTAAGCATTCAATATCAGAATAATTTTTCAGGCATCTGTCCGCATTTTCTTCTGTTTCCAGGCCTGAAATCAGGAACATCAAAAGGGACATTGCCTCTTTCTATTGACATACCGGCAAGAATTGCAGGTGCTGCTGTATCAGCCGCTCTGTAAACATCCATATTGACAGGTTTATCAAACAAAATCGCTTCCACCATGTTTGAAATCGGATAATAATCAAGCCCACCATGACCTGTTGTTCTTGCAGCAGATGGAAACTCCCAGTAACTGGAATAGTTCCATTCAGCATCCAACCTGTCAGAAAAATAATACTGCGATAGCCACATTTTTCCTTTTTCTGATTTTGTTCTCGGTTGTTCAACCCATCCCTTTGTTCCAATCATGCGGTTGCAGTGTTCACTGCCGGTAAGTGTCTCCACGATAAATCCAGCCATCAAACGCAAAATGGTATCCTTTTCTGTATGCATGAGAGCAACCTCAAGATCCGATTGAGGGAACCACTGGTATCTGTAAGATGGAGACCTCGTTGACATTCCAACAACTTTTACAACCCTGTCATCAAGAATATGAAGAAGAGGACTGAGTTCATGAGGCAGGTAATAAATTGGATGCCTCAGATTCCAGAACCTTGTCTTTTCCATAGCAATACCACCTTTTTCTGCCTCTTCAATGGAAATTCTCTCTCCTGTCCCAGGATCCATCCAGTATCTATCAGGACCCATTCCATGAAGATACTGCCCCTCACAGTAAAGAATCTTTCCAAGCATATTTTCTTCAACCATCTTCTTCCAGCTTTTCACAAAAGCAGCATATCTGAGCTGTTCTGCCATCTGAAATTTAAGACCGGTTTTTTCAACAGTCGTTACAATCTTCCAGCACCCTTCCATTGTAAGAGATAGAGGAACCTCACACAGGACATGTCTTCCTGCCCAAAGTGCCTCACAGACGATGTCCGGATTGTCTTCTGGTGCAACAAAAATACCCGCTGCATCTATTCTTTCTTCTCTTAACATTTCTGTGAAATCAGAATAGATTTTGATATCGGGATCCTTTAATACTGCAACTGTTTTTTCTGCAAGTGACCTTTTTTTATCACAAACAGCAATAACCTTGCTGTTTGGAACAACAGAATGATAGAGATATGCAAGCGCCCTTCCTCTGTGACCGAGTCCAATAATTCCCCATCTTACAGATTTTGACATATTCACTCCTTATTCCTGATAGAACTTTTTCCTGAATCTTTTTTCATCCATGGTTTTTGCGTAATGCCCCCTGTACTCATAGACCCTTCTGCTTTCTTTTCCTTCAGCAAGATACACAAATTCATCCCCGTCCTTGAATCCAAAAGTCTGAAATATTCTTCTGTACCACATCCATTTTGAGTTGATATCCTTCACTATTCTTCTCCACATAAAAGCATATGAGAATCCATTTTTTTCAATCCACAGTGGATCAACTTCCTTGTTTGAGAGTTGAACGAAAACAACCTGCCTGTTTTCCCTGACACACCCCCAGAATGTAATGGCATCTATAACCCTGCCATCATGCATAAAAATATAACCCATATCAATATCAACAAGAACCCATCCTGACAGAGAAGGAAAGAAAACCTCAAGAAGGACATGCCCGTTGTTATATGTGTTCCACTGTTCTGCTGTCATTGCGCTGACAATCCTGGAATTAAAACCCGCATCTGAAAGTATTTCCTTTGTGAGAGCTGCAATATCTCCACAGGTAAGTGAAATCCAGTATCTTGACAGTACAAGCTTTTTCCTTTCTTCAGTAGAAAAACAAACATCTCTGTTTCCGTGTATCTGGATCAATGAAAGGGCTTTCAGAATTGGCATCACAGAATCTCTGTTTTTGATCATGATAAGATTTCTATTGCTTTTTGTAATTGAGGTAAATCTATAAAGACCTTCTCTATCAATATGATAAACCCTTCCACCGAATTCCACTTTCATGGGTCCCTTAACAATAAGCGGCAACTCTTCAATTTTCCTGGCTTTTCCTCTTATGCCGGTGAGAATTTCAGGACCTGAATCTGTTTCATAGAACACCTCGGAAATACAGATCTTTTCTTCATACCATTTCCACCATTTTCTTGCGGTATCCACAGAAATCCCAAATTCTTCCTTATATTTTTTTATTGCCTCGTCCCATCCCTTTTCGATCACAAGATAAATAAATCCCAATCGCACTTCAAAGAAATTATTTTTCTTCATTTATTTTATCCTCCAGGCAAAACAATTGCTCGGCTGTACCTTTCAATGTTTTTTTCTCTGATAAATTTTTTATTTTCCATTTCTCAGGCAATGCCACCGCAATACCATTGGTGTTTTCAATTGCTGAATAAAATTCAACTGAATCATCTGTAACCCTATAGGTTAAACCTGACTTCAACCTTCTATTCCACCAGTTGAAAAACATTCCATGGTTCATTATCAAAATATCTTTGTTCTTTGCAAAATTGATTGATGCATCCAAAGCATCAGATGTCAGAGGTTTCTTTACAAGATAAAAAGGATGAAAGATTGGGTTTACCGGCTGATAGAATAAATCGTTGTGAATGTCCAGCCACGAAATCAAACTTTTCATAAACGTATCCGGTTTATGATGCGGTCTGCCTGTTTTGTTAAAAAGCATCGTATCATCTGAACAGAAAATCTGTAATTCCTGGATTTTTGATTTTTTTGTTTTTGTGTAAAGGAAATATGGAAACCCATAACTGACTCCAGGATACCAGTAAAGCAGATTTGACGAATATGAAATTCCAGCCCTTTCCATGATCCGGACATTTTCATCCCATCCCACCCAGATACAGGAATGTCCTCTGCATAAATTGATTCTGGTGTTTCTGGAAATGAACACATCCTTTGCTTCTCTCATATGTTTCAACATTTCTTCAGCAGTTGGGCTTGGACCTGCATAATAATGTAAACCAAACTCAATCCCTGCATCTGCCCGGCCGGAAATTTCTTCAGCCGAAAATTTTTCAATGTCCTGCACCATTATATACTGTGTATACTTAAGACCTTTTTTCCAAAAAAGATTCCAGGCTTTTTCAAGATAATTTTTCTCCAGTCCGTCACTATCACCACTGAGCAGCAATGCCGATGTGTGCGGATATGGATAATACCAGATTCTTGGAAGTGGGTCCTTTTTCCTGACCATTATTCTTAACAAAATAAGAAGCAGCAATTCATGAAAATAAGCCTGTGGAATTGAAGCAAGATTTTCGCTAATTAAATGATCTGCCAGATGCATTGCTCTTGCAATGTTTGTTCTCAAACTGCGCGAAAGATTACCTTCAGATGTGAAAAATTCCCATCCCTGCAAGAGTAGCAACATTGTAGCAACAAAATCATAAAGAAAGATGCCTATTTTGCCTGAACCATAATCTTTCCATAAGATTGCTGGATATTTCGTTGTGTAGTTTTCTCCGGACCGAGAAAAATTAAGAGCAAAAAGGCCAATATTTTCTCCATTCTTTTGCTTTATCAGAGAAACAGGAGGAAAAACCTGCAGGAAATTAACAGGAATTTCTTTGCAATCCAGTTGAATTAGTGGAAAATGATAGGTATACATCAGTTCGTTTCCAAAAAGCTTTATAATTTTTGACTCTGGCTGAAGAAATACCACATATTTTCCGGATCTTGAAAAATCCAGCAGTTCATCTACCCTTGATTCGCTCAAATTTTCACATACTACAATAATTTCAGAATCAATATCCTGCCCGATTGGTGCAATAATCCCGAGTCGCTTAATTATATCTGCCACAAAAAGCCTCCTCCAGCTCTTTCCGGCAATACTGATTTTCATCGTTACTCCTTTTATAAGATTATTTCCCAGAGATAACCCGCCCTGTACGGGTTATCATTTTCACATGCGTATATCACAAGTTCGGGTGTAATTGATATATCATGAACCTGCCAGCATCGTTCGTTCCCATCCACAATTTCCCCGAGCAATCTGAACTCCTTTTTCACAGGATCAAACCTCAATAGTTCACAGTGCCCGTCTCTACCTGTGATTCCATACGCGTATCCATCCGGAGCCATGCGGAGAGAAGCAAGACGGCTTTTTTTATCCTTTATCGGTGTGCATATATAGGACCCGTGTCCGGTCTCTGTATCTATTTCATATATTGATCCATTTCCGCCACTTGCAAAAAGTTTGCCATCAAGATTGAAAATACCCTCAACCTTTACAAATCCTTCTCCGAAGGGATTTTCAAGACCTTTTTCAAAATAGATAATTTTTCCTCTTTCAGGATCATATTTACACAATCTATCTGCATCAGGTCCCGGATGACTCTGCCATGGCCTCATTATGTTCCATCCGCACCATACACATCCCTCATTATCAATTTCAATATTTTCTCCCTGGGCAATACTGTGGCAGCTCCCGACAATTCCAAGTTCGGATACAGTACCTGAGGAAATTTCATAACTGAAAAGTCTTTCGGGTATTAATGTAATCCCGTATATGATTCCTCTGTCTCGGTCAAGACATATTGATTGAATATATGAATGCGGATACGGGGTGCAAATTTTTTTTATATCATTATTGGAAGGATTATACCTCACTATTGCTCCTCCCGGTGCATCATAATAACGGTCAATGTCATGAAGCTGTGCCACTGCCGCATACAAACAACCATCTTTTTCAAAAAATTCAAGAGAACGATGAAACTTTGCATCATATCTGTTTTTAATCCGCTCATAACCGCATGAGAAAAAAGTTTTTCTCACTGTGTCAAAACCCAGAAATATTTCAGAATTGAAAGATGTAAGCCCAAGATAGAGTATTTCTGACGCATTCAAATAATAGCAGCAGTCAAAACTGATCCAGCCGTTTTTCCATTTACTGTCATTTATGAAATCGTTGTAATGCCATCTGTTGACAACCCCTGTATACCAGTTTGAAAAAATTGAATTTTTAAATTGATACGCTCTGACTTTCATTTTTCTTTAAGTAATCTTCCTTCACAATTTCAGTTATTCTGTGAAGAGCGCTGTAAAAACCATCATAGATTTCAATAATGCTTTTCGCAATTTCTTTTTCTTTGCCCCTGTAATCAAGATCTGTAAGTTCACTGAATTGTAAAGCACAATCAATCTCATCCTGTGTCAAAAAGTGTGATAAATCTTTAAGTATAATGGATGGATCATGAATTTTTTCTCCTGTCTTTAATTTCCAGAATATTGAAAAAGGTTCAATGAAGAAATTTTTTCCTATGCGGTTCAGTTCATTTCTTATCAACGCAATGCTGTCAAAATAATCAGGTGCGTTTACATAAAAAAACAACCTTCCCTTCATAAGTCTTGAAAATTTTGTATTTTCAAAAATGGATATGGATGCATCCTGGTTTATTTCTCTCAGGATCTCTTTCCATTCAGGAACAGTCCTTTTTCCGGCATCCTGAAACAAAGTAAGATTTTCTGAAATTTCTTCACCAAGTGTCTCAAGAATACCAAACATTCTTCCCTCAAGAAAAAAAAGAGCGGATTGTTCATAAAGCTGTGGTTCTTCATAATGTTTTTCAACAAGTTCGAGCAAATCCCTGAATATCCTGCAATGGGGATACTTTTCATCTGCAAGGCGAAAAGCTTCTTTTTTCCCCCTCACTGCAGTTCTGTTAATTAAAGAAATTGCAGACTGAACAGGAGGATTGAAATAATGCATAATTCTACTATGAAGCGGATACTTCACCGCATATGCACCAAGGTTTATTGGAATGTCAATATTTCTGTCATACGGACCGTAGTAAGTAAGAAATTTTTTGAGGTGAAAATATTCATCCTTTTTATCCCACTTTCTCAAACCAAGTTTTTCAGTTGCCTGATTCATCCTTTTTTCATCCGAGGTGTGATAAAAACTCCACTGCATATATTCAGGGTAATATGTGAATTCATCGGTCATTTCCTGCCACGTTATGTTAATTCCAGGCAGATGCTCAAGTATTCTTATCCATTGTGGAAATTTTTTGCACAGTTCTAAATGGACACTACCGACAGCCATTGACATATCACACCAGTCCTGGCTGCTCATGTCGTTATTGCATATAAACCTGCTGTCAAAATCGCTCAATCCGGGTATTAAATCTTCGAACTCCCATTTTCCTGCAATTGCATCTATTTTAGAGAACCTGCTTCTGCACATTTCATAGTATGTTTTTATAAAAAAATAAAAATCATTAGGTGGTGCTGGTGGAAATGAATTCATAAATCAAACTCCTTAAGAATTATTTTTCTTTCTTCAGATGAAGATCTGTAACAGGCATCTATTAAAAGATTTGTCAGTGCCGCTTCTCTCATTGATATAACAGGCTCTCTGTTTTCTATTATTGATGAAACAAAGTCCTCAATTAAGGGATAATGAACATTTTTATTATTCGGTAAATCAATTTCTTCAGTTTTATTGCCTGTGATCAATAAAATCCTATCACCGTCATAGGGAATCCATCTCACTTTTGCATCTGTACCGATTATTTCAAACTCATGGGCATAGGTTTTTGAATTCCAGTTGAAACTTGCTGTAATCAGAGGTCCATTCTCATATTCCATAAGTATGGCTGAAGAATCTTCAACATCATAGTCAAATACAATATTTCTCATTTTTGCAAAAACTCCTGAAGGCAACCCGAAAAGTCCGATGAGCACATCAAACATATGAGACCCCATATCTGCAATAATACCACCGCCAGCAAGTTTCCTTTTTGTTCTCCAGTATATCGGGCTATCAGGTTCAACTTCAAACCATGTATGGTAGCATATTCTAACCAGTAAAAGTTTCCCCAACTTCTGATTTTTTATCAATTCTTCTGTGAAACGATACTTCGGATAGAACCTTCTGAAATAAGCGGTTGTTGATTTAACCCTGCTTTTTTCTGCTTCCATCACAACCTCAAATGCGGATTTGAAATCAAGGCCGAGAGGTTTTTCGCATATTACATGCTTTCCTGCTCTTATCGCTGCAATTGTTTGACCTGCATGCAGAAACACCGGGGTCGCGATATATATTGCGTCTATATCTTTACTTTTCAGAGCATCTTCAAAATCAGAAGAGTAGTTTTCACATCCATATAATTCTGAAAGAGTCTGTGCCTTTGAAATATCCTTATCAACTATAAGAACAAGATCACTGTACGGATTTGAAATAATAGCAGGACACACCCTTTTATTTGCAATTAAACCCGCTCCGATTAAAGCCCATCTCATCTTTTTCATACCATATCTTTCAGTTTTTTTTCAAATCGTAGATTGTCTGTTTCACTGCCCATGCAATATATTCTAAATCATCATAACCCGTTGATGGAAAAACAGGTAAACTCAGAACCTGTGAGCAAATTTTTGCTGCTTCAGGACAATCATGTCCATGGTATCCAAGGCCTGCAAAAGCCTCCCATTCCCATATTGCAGGATAATGTTTTGCTGTCTGAACACCGTAGTCAGTCTTCAGATGGTATGAAAAAACTTCGGATTTTATTGGAAAAATATCGGTATTGATGCGAATTACATAGAGATGGCACGCATGATCCTCATTTATTCCAGGCGGAAGAATTATCTCATTCACATCGCCAAGCAATTCGTTAAGTTTCAGCATTCTTTCCCTTTTCATACTGTTAACCATATCAACCTTTTTAGTCTGTGTAATACCGACAGCAAGCTGAACCTTTGTCATCCTGTAGTTAAATCCTATGCTCACAACGCGAAGTTTTTCGCCGTAAACATATCCGAATGTTTTAAGCTGTCTCACCTTTTCTGCAAACTCCTCATCATCAGTGGTAATTGCTCCGCCCTCACCAAGGCAGCTCATATTCTTGTTACTCTGAAAACTGTAGCATGATGCCTTCCCTCTTCCACCAACAGGTCCACCTCTGTATTTTGCTCCGACTGCATGTGCGGCGTCATAAATCACAGGTATACCTGTCTCCTTTGAAATCTCATCAAAAGCATCCATATCACATGAAAGACCCGCAAAATGCACAGGTATTATTGCTTTTGTTCTATCAGTTATTTTTTCTCTCACCTTTTCCGGATTCAAGTTAAGAGTGTATGGATCTATATCAGCGAAAACAACCTTTGCACCCCTTGCCACTGCAGTACCCGCTGTACATACGAAAGTTAATGGAGTTGTAATTACTTCATCGCCACTTTTTATTCCGAGAGCCATCATACAGCAATCAAGAGCCGTGCCACATGAATTAACGGCTACAGCCTTTTTTGCTCCCTCATGCGCGGCAAAGATCTGCTGAAAAATATTTTCCTCCGGCAAAGGGAAAAAACCGCCTTTGCCTTTAACAACATCCTGCACAACATTTATAATTGCATCAAGATCATCCTGCTGGTAAATCCCGCCCATCGGAATAAAAGGTATTTCTTTTTTTATCATTGTTCCTCCGTTTTTGATGTTATACTATAAAGACATCTATCAATCAAGGAATTTTTTGCTCTTTTACAGGAAAAATTTGCAGAAGGAGGAAAAATGAGACTGACAGGCGGAATCATATGCACAAAAAATGGCTTGAAAAAAGGGATTGACATCGTAATCAGGGGTGAAAAATTATATCTTGAAAAATCCGGAAAGAAAAAACCAACTGATGAGAAAATCACCCATCTCAATGGAAAGTATGTATTTCCTGGATTTATTGAATTACATACGCATGGTGCTGGTTTGTTTTCTTTCTACGCAGGCAGGTACAATCCTGAAAAAAACATTTTTGAATCTTCAAGTGAAATATATCAGGAAGATCTTGAAAAATGGGCAAAACTGCGAGTAAAAACAGGTGCGACATCTCTTTATGCTGCAACGTCAGCCATGCCACTTGAAAAAATAAAATTCTGTCTGCGGGAGCTTGAAAAATTTATCAAAAACAACAGAAACAGCTGGCTTGGAAAATTTTATAAAGGAGCCATGATTGAAGGAACTTTTATAAATCCTGCCAATCAGGGAGCAATGAATCCCAAATATGCTTTTGAACCCGATAAAACAATCTTTGATGATATTAACGAAACAGGACTGGCAAGACTTGTTAATGTACCACCGGATCACGGAGAAAAAGCCATAAAACTAACCGAGTATCTTGTTTCAGAAGGGATATCTGTTGGTGCCGGACATACCTCTGCAACATGCGAGCAGTTCAAAGAGGTAATTGATGCCGGACTTAAATATTTTATTCACTTCTTAAATGGACCCACAGGAAATATTTATAAGAGTTTCTTTGGAGGTGGTGCATTAGAAGCAGCCCTGACACTTGATATAATGCTTGAGCTTATTGTTGATGGTTATCATGTTGCACCCTGGTACATAAGGGAGGTTATGGCAAGAAAAAAACCGTCAGATATCATGGCAATCACTGATGCTGTTTTTGTAAGTCAGTCAAAAGGTGTTACCGAATTTGAAAGTGATGGAATAAAGGGTACAGTTGATAAAAGTTACAGGTATGTATATGTGACGGAAAAAGGTCCGACCACACTGTATGGAAGCGTTGTCACAATTGATAAAGTATTTTCAAACCTTCTTTCATATCTGACAAAACCCATGCAGGGAATCTGGCATGAAAAATTATCTGCCATACCTTTTGAAAAAGCCCTCTGCATAACGGCTGATTGCTGTTCGACAAATATTGTGAGAATGATAAAAAAGAACAATGGCGATGATTTGAATACAGGTGAAATAAAAAATGGAAGATTTGCAGACCTTGTGATAGGAGAAATAAAAGGAAGAGATGGAAATTACACTCTGAAGATTGATTCTGTTTTCGTCAGAGGAGAAAAAGTTAAATAAGGAGGGTAATAATGCAGGATATTAAAGTTGCGGCTATTTCAATGATGAGCAGACCAGCAGAACCGGATGAAAACATAAAAAGACATATTTTCTGGATAGAAAAGGTGGCAGGGGAAAATGTGGACTGGTGCCTTTTCCCTGAGATGAGCGTAACGGGTTTTTGCTTTGACAGGCAGTTTTTTGAAGCCACTGAACCATTTAATGGACCTTCAACAAAAAAGATGATAGAGATTGCAAAGAAATTTAATATGACTATAGGATTTGGCATTGCAGAAAGGGATGCCGGCGATATCATAAGGAATACTTATGTTTTTGTTTCTAATGAGGGGCTGCTGGGAAGATATGCAAAAACACATATTCCTCCACTTGAATACACAATTGAAAGCTGCGGTGATGAATTCACGGTTATAAATACAAAAAAAGCAAGAATCGGTGTAAATATATGTTTTGATAACTGGTTCTGTGAATCAGGAAGGATAAGTTATCTCAACGGTGCAGAAGTAATAATTGCTCCATTTTATATGAGTTGGGGCTCAGATGATATCAGAACAAATCCAAAAAAGGCTTATGAAGACTGGAGGGAACTTGCACTTATAAATTTCAGAGCGGTTGCGTGGCAAAATGGGATTTATCATATTACAATAAATTCCTGCGGTGGTATCAAAGAAAAAAATGTTGAGTATTTTGGTCCACCATTTGTAATGATAATAAATCCTTTTGGTGAGATAGAAGCAGAAACAGAGCCAGGACAGACCGATGAACAGATGATTATTCATACACTAAAAGCAGAAACACTTGTAAAAAGGAGATCTGACGCTCTTTTTCATCCAAGGTACAGAAGACCCGGTATCTATAAGAAGATTTCCTTATAAAAGCTTTTGACAGTATACTTAATTTGTTGAAAATTATATAAAAACAAGGGGTCTAATATGTTAAAGAAAACCTTTCAGGTCTTCACTTTTATTTCATTATTCTTTGTTTACACACTGCTTTCATCCGAAAATATTGAATTTGCTCCATTGAATCCAGAGTTTCAAAAAAATTTTCAGTCAGAAACGCAATCGATCATTGGAGATGTACCGCTTTCTCTTCCAGGTGCGCTGTATGCCGAAAGCCCCGCATCCTTTGATCTGCGTTCTTACAATAAAGTCTCTCCGATAAAAAACCAGGGAAGCGCGGGTAGCTGCTGGGCTTTTGCAACATATTCATCACTGGAATCCTATCTTTCAGGAACTGGAAACTGGGATTTTTCAGAAAATCACATGAAAAATATCCTGAGCTCATCCTGCGCTGAAGGATTTGATAGAGCGGCATCCGATGGTGGCAATCATTTTATGTCAACAGCATACCTTGTGAGATGGTCAGGTCCTGTCCCTGAACTGGAAGATCCTTATAATCCAGGTTCAACCAGTTCCCCTGAAAATCTTCAACCTGTAAAACATGTCCAGGAAGTAATTTTCATTCCTGACAGGAAACATTCAACAGATAATAACGGAATCAAACAGGCGATAATGAAGTATGGCGCAATATACACGACAATGTATTATAACAATGCTTATCTGGCAAAAGGAAAGAATTATTATTACAACGGACATAATTTTTCAAACCACGCTGTCTCGATTGTTGGATGGATAGACAGCTACAGCAGGACAAATTTTTATGGCAGTGCAGCAGGTATACCGCCTGGAGATGGAGCTTTCATTGTTAAAAACAGCTGGGGCACATTATGGGGTGAATCAGGATATTTCTATATCTCTTATTATGATACCAACATCGGAAACAACTGTGCTGTTTTCAATAATGCAGAGCCGACCAGCAATTATAATCAGATATACCAGTACGACCCTCTTGGCTGGGTTACATCAGCTGGTTTCGGAAATGATACAGCACACTTTGCCAATATTTTTTCGGCTTTACAATCCGGGGTGATACAGGCGGTCGGTTTTTATACTCCGGTATTGAATTCCCAGTATGAGATAAAAATTTATAAAAATTGTTCTGAACAATCACCTGTAAGCGGGCTTCTTGCAACAACAAAATCAGGCAATGTTTCAGATCCTGGATACCATACAATAAAACTCTTCACCGATGTGCCGGTCTCAAAAAATGAAAAGTTTTCAGCTGTTGTCAGACTCAAAACACCTGGATGCAACTATCCGATACCGATGGAAGTGCCCATTTCCGGTTACAGCAGCAAGGCCACGGCAGTGCCGGGACAGAGTTTTGTGAGCAAGGATGGTGTGGAATGGACTGATATCACATCATCAAGACCTGGATCAAATGTATGTATAAAGGTTTATGGAACTGCTCTTGAACTTGATATTGTTTCGCCGGACGGCGGAGAACAATGGGAACAGGAAAGCACAAAAATGATACTGTGGAAATATACTGGCAATATAAAAGGAAATGTGAAACTGGAATTGCTGAGGAATGGTCAATTAAATTACATAATCGCTTCTGGAATACCGGTTGGTGTCAGTGGAAATGGTTCATATAACTGGAAAATCCCTGCCAGTATACAGGCGTCTGATAACTATAAAATACGTATCACAAGTATCGCAAATCCAGTTATAAGTGATACAAGTTCTTCGACATTTTCAATTATTAACGGAATGATCAAAGTTGAAAATCCGGTTAATGGAACCATTTTTTCGAAAGGAACACGTCAGTTAATACAGTGGAAATCTTACGGAAAGACTGGTGGGTATGTAAAAATTGAATTACTGAAGGCAGAAAAGTCTTTAGGATTTATAGCCTCTGCTGTTCCATCAAAAACAAACTCAACAAATTCCTATGTATGGATAATACCCTCAAATATTCAGCCAGGCGATGATTATTCAATAAAGGTTATCAGTACTGCATATCCCTCTGTTTATGGAACAGGAGAAAAATTTTCGATTGCCGGACCTTCGGTTAAACTGAGAACACCTGCGGGAAATGAAACCTGTTATGTCAGTACAGTCCAGACTATTTCATGGTTGTGTTCAGAAAACAAACCAAAAACTTTCAAGATTGAGTACCTGAGAGGTAATACTTCTGCCTCCATTGCACAACTCTACAGCAGCACCGGTTCTGGCTCCTATAACTGGTTCATTCCTTCAAATTTGCCTGCTTCAGATGATTACAGAATAAAGATAAGTGCGATGAATGATCCCTTCTTAACAGACACAAGCGAGCCCTTCACAATATCAAAAGGTTCAATAACAGTCGTTTCTCCTTTACAGGGTGATGTATGGAGGCAGGGCGAAACCAGAAATATTGTATGGCGGTTTGAAGGAAACCCTGGTTCAACAGTGAGGATAGAGCTGCTCAGGGGAACTGATTATGCGGGATTTATTGGAACAAAGTCAATCGGCTATGGAAAAACCGGAACATTCATCTGGAAAATACCATCAAATATCAGTCCTGGTTCTGACTATAAGATAAGGATCATCACAAATCCTGATATTAGTTCCACTTCTGGTTGCTTTTCAGTCATCTCCGGTAACACCACAAACAGATTTAACATAAAAGATCAGCATAATGAGATTCAGGAATACGACTATTGAACTCAAGGAGGGAAAAAATGCATGACATTTCGCTGATTAAGAAAGGTAAAACAGCAAGATTTTCTTCCTGGGATACAACAGGAAGAAACAGGGATTGCTGGGTTATACCTGCGAAAAAATCAACCGTTCTTGCAGACATCAAAGGACCGGGGAAAATAACGCACATCTGGATGACGCAAAGGAATCATTACAGAGAATGTCTTTTGAAAATAACATGGGATGATGCAGATTATCCTTCAGTGCTTGTACCTCTTGGAGACTTTTTCTGTCTCGGTCATGGAATAATCAATTCTTTTCAATCATTGTTTTTTACTGCTTCAACAAGAGCAAATAACCGTTTTGGAGGAGGATGCGCCCTCAATTGTTATCTGCCAATGCCTTTCAGAAAAAGAGCGGTTGTTGAGCTGATAAATGAAAGTGATGAAGACCACTTACAGTTTTTTTACATTGACTATGAGACCTATGAAAAAATTGATGATGAAGAAGGTTATTTGCACGCAGAATTCAGAAGAGCAAATCCATTTGGTGGATGGGGTCATGAAATCAGGGTTAACACTCCTGAGGCGAATGTGGTCAATAAAGAAAAACTTGCATGGAAGAATAATTATGTGATTCTTGAAACCAGAGGAACAGGCCATTATCTTGGATGTAACATAAGCGTCACCAATTTTCAGGGAACATGGTGGGGTGAAGGTGATGATATGATATGGGTTGATGGATATAAATGGCCTCCAGATCTTCATGGAACAGGAAGCGAGGATTATTTCAATCAGGCTTGGGGAATGCAGAAAAATGCATTTTTGAGAAACGGTTCTTCAATCCATGAGGAAGATACCGGAGGATACCAGACCTCATATATCTTTCATGTTGAAAACCCTGTCAGGTTTCAAAAGGAGATCAGGGTTACAATTGAACATGGTCATGGAAACCATCTTGCCAATGAGTTTTCATCTGTTGCTTACTGGTATGCAAAAGAACCGACAAAAGTCGTGGATGTTCCTTCTGTTAATAAAAGACTGCCAGTTTTAAAAGACCATCAGGGGAATTGGATTTTTGATCCTGAAAAACAGATCACACCCTTTAAGGTTAAACTCACAGAAGAAATGAAAAAAATGAAGAGACAATGGGCAGGGATTCATAAGGGAAGGAAAAAATGAGGGTGCTTCTGATTTCATCCAGTCCAAGAAAAAACAAGAGTCAAACATTTACCCTTGCCAGCGAAGTGCTTGGGGTCTGCAACCCGGAAAATTCAGAAGTCATACATCTTTGTGACTGTGAAATCAAGTTCTGCAAACACTGCGAAAGATGTCATATGAAGATAATGGATTGTCCGATAAAAGATGGAGTGAAATACATCATGAACAGGATGCTACTTGCGGACGGTATCATTCTTGCAAGCCCAAACTATATCAATTGTGTAACCGCATCCATGAAGGCGCTTTTTGACCGCTCAAGTCATTTTATCCATTGCAAAAGACTTCTTGGAAAATACATTGTTGCTGTTGTTACTTCAGGAAGCGGGTTTGATAAACCGGTGGTTAATTACATAAAACATTATGCGTTTACCTGTGGTGCTCAATTTGTTGCAGGTATATCCTCCAGAGTACCTGTTGATGAAAAGAAAATGAAAGAAGCGCAAAAAATTGGTGAAAGGATGAGAAATGCAATTGAGCAAAAACCAGTCTTTAAGAATCAGGTTAAAGTCATTGAGCAGGGGAAAAATCATTTCAGAGATTTGATAATTGCGAGAAAAAAACTATGGAAAGGCGAATATGAGTACTGGAAAAAACAAAACTGGTTGTGAGCTGACCCTGAAATACAAACGTACAATGCTCGTCCTTGATGGCAAGTATGTAAAAAAACTTGATTGTGAAAGATTACCTGTCATAAGGCCATCAAGACACATTGTTTTAAGTGACGAACATCCGGATTGGAAATTTCAACTCCATAACTATCTTCTGTATCATGAAAACCTTTTCTGGTGTATGTGGAGTTTTGGACCTGAAGAAGAAGCTCGCGTTGGACAGTCAGTTCTATATTCCACAAGCAGGGATGGCATTAACTGGGAAAAACCAAAAATCCTCGCTCAACCAGAAGAAAAGGGGTTCGGTTATATTGCAAGAGGATTCTGGATTTATAAAGGTAATCTGATCGCTCTTGCTGCCTATTTTACCGGACCTGGAGCTTTTGGAAAAGGGAAAAAACTCCAATTACATGCCTATAAATGGCATTACAAAAAGTGGAAGTATATTGGAGTGGTCTTTGATGATGCTATCAATAATTTTCCACCCCAGCAATTGCCAGATGGGAAATGGATGATGACAAGAAGGGATGTGCTGATGAACATTTATGCTCTTGTCGGAGGTGAAAGTTCTTTTGACGAATGGAAAAGCTATCCTGTTGTGAAGCAGAAAAATGAGTTTAACTTTCTACCTGATGAACCCTTCTGGTGGATGCAGGAAGACGGAAACATGTCCATGCTTCTAAGGGACAACAGTGGAAAAAGAATGATATTCAGGTGCTTTTCTCAGGATTACGGAAAAACATGGACAAAACCGGTTAAAACAAATTTTCCGAATGCAACAACCAAATTCTTCGGGCTGAAAACAAGCAGAGGATACAGAGTTTTCATTTCAAATGCCAACAGAAATATGGATATACTGAGAAAGCAGATGCATCTGTCGGTATCCCATGATGGCAGAGTTTTTACAAAAATTGCAAGGATTGATATTCCAACAGACAACCAGGCAACATTACAATATCCGCATGCAATTGAATACAATGGAAATCTTCTTGTGGCATTTTCAAGAAACAAAAGAATTATAGAACTTATCACAATACCTCTTGAAAGGATTGAAAAACTTTTCAGTTTTTAGTATATGGGGAAAAATGAAAAAAATCCTCTTTCTGCTGACAAACTTATGTGGTTTTCTATTCTGTCAGTCAGAAGTTTCCTTATTCAACCAGGAAATCTTTCCAATCAGCAATCCTGGATTTGAACAGCAGGCATCAGGATGGAACATCAGGCCAACAGAAAAAAAACAACCATTGCCTGACATCGTGTATTCATTTGAAAATATTGCTTATGAAGGTCAGTATTCTTTTGCAATAACACTTAACAGAAGAACCGGAACATACATCCCGAAAGCCTTCCAGATTAAGAAGGGGAAAAAATTTTATGTGCGGGCAATGATAAAAACTGATGGTGAGATTACCGGATCAATCAGGATTGTTTATGGAGCAATCGGGGAACCATATTCCAACAGGATCGGACCGAATTCTGACTGGACAGCAGCCGGCGTGACAATTGTTGGTGGAAGGCATATTTATGGCTATGGTGAACCAAAAAATCCTGATCCTGAGACTTCTTACTGCGAGTTAAGATTGGAAGCAAATGGAAAAGGAACAGTATATTTTGATGATTTAAGAGTGTATGAGATGAAAGAATACTCTGGTTATGTGAGAGTTAAATTGCTTCAACCAGAGAGCCGACAGTATAAATTGAAAATTCACGGTTTATACGGACCCCCAAACTGGTACTTTACAATCTATCCTTCAAAAGAGGTTTTTTCATCAGGAATTGAAAGTAACTGGATTAATCTGGGCAATTATGAACAGTTCAAAGGCAGGGGCAATGTTTATTCTGGTTTTCATTTTGAACCCATAAAAGGGGAAATCTTCAATTCCATCAGCGCAATAATTGATTTTGCGTATCAACCTGATGAAAAATGCATTATTAAAAGTATTACAAAAGGTACACCAGGAAACATCATCGGGCTGATAATACCAAAAACCGAAAGCAATCCAGAAGATTTTCTGAAGAATTTCAATCTCCTTGATTCTGACATTCAGAACAGAAATTCGTTTGTTAAATTATTAAAATTGCCAGATGTAAATCTCAAAAAGTTTTATCTTGAGGCGCATCTTAAAGGATTCGGTAATGTTTTTTCAGACCCCACGATGGTGGAAATGGAAGTGGATACAATCCGTACAATTGGGTTTAATGCGCTTGATACCCAGTACTCTGGCCTGGCAGGTGTATACAGACAGGTTGCAGAAAAATACGGGATTAAACAGACCCATCATACCTTCAGACTGGGCCAGCTTCCAAAGGATCCTGTAACTAAAAAGAATATCTTTGATATAAATAAGATTAAGCAGGAGTGTTCATCTTTTATAGAAAAAACCATTGAAAACTTAAAAAAACAGGACCCTGATCAGTTACAGCTGATTAAATTTATTGATACTGGTGATGAAATAGCTGGCGAGGTCTTTGCAGGTATAGAATATGAACAGGGATACAGGGATTATCTTAAATCTCAGGGTCTGAAACCGACTGATTTAAAGGTTAATAACTGGGAGGAAATAAAAACATATGGAAGCTGGAACTGGAGAGATTCATGGAAAACAAGACCCACCGACAGAACCGCTGCTGATTCCTGCATAAACTATTACTGGACATTGAGATACTGGAATTATGCAACTGCAAAGGTTTACAGCATTCTTGCGGAAGAGATTACAAAAAGATTACCAGGAGTAAGCGTAAGGGTGAACTTCGGCCCGCCCTGGGCATATGGTTACTGTTCGTATATGCGAGGTGCAGAAATATGGGAATTTGCAAGACAAAACAGTGTAACAGCATTCTGGAATGAAGATTGGTTAAATACAGGAGGATGGAGAAACGCAGGAATTCAGATGGTATCCTATCTTGTTGATTTAAGTCGAAGCTGTGCAAGAATCAACAATGCAGAAGTTGGAGCGTTCGTAATGCCGGTAGGCGGAGGAGAGGATAATATTCAATTGAAGCTTGCTTCTGTCATTGGAAAAGGTGCGAAAAAGATTGATGTCTACAGATACGGTCCTGCTTATTATTCACCTGATAACTGGTCGGCAAGTAAGGATATGACATCGGGTATCGCAAAATTTACAAGGGTTCTTGAAAAGGTTGAAGATATTATATTTGATGGCAAAGCAAGAAAACCGGAAACCGCAATCATCTGGTCAGCAAGTGAACCTGTATGGAGTACAGATGATGCCAGCATGTGGAACAATCAACTTATATATCTTGCTCTTCAGCACAAACAGATTCCTGTTGATTTTGTTGATGAATTTGAAGTTGAAAAGGGAATTTTGAAAAACTATAAGGTTGCAATACTCAGTTCTCAATATCTGAGAAAATCGACAAAACAGGCAATATTGAACTGGGTTAATAATGGAGGAAATCTGTGGGTTGATTGTATTCCTGCAACAGGCGATGAATACGGTCAGAAATGTGAAATCCTTCTTCCTGTTATAGGAATCAAAGACCTGACAGTGGTTGACAGCACAATAGGAAGGTCTCTTAATCCACAGAATGGTGTGCAGCCGGCTTTTATGACCGGGAAAATCCACCTGAAAGATTCAGATGAAATGATTGAAAGCGTGGGCAGAAAAATAGTCTTTAAATTGAGGAACCCGGAAAAAACAAAGGTGCTGGGAGAATGGGAAGATGGTTCTCCGGCAATAATAGAACACAGAGCAGGAAAAGGCAGGGTGTTTTATGTCGGTACTTATGCGGGTCATGCATATAACATATCTGTTGAGAGAATTCCGGGAAAAATTGAAACCGGATACAGAGAAAATGAAAGAAAGATTATTACTGACTTTATTCTGGGTTGTAATGTTCAAAGACCGATCTGGTGCAGTACTGATTGTATACAGGCAGACCTGCTTGAAAGCGAAAAAGGCATCGGAATAGTACTTTCTAACTATTCAGGCATTCAGCATAACCAGATTACTGTCAGTGTGGATGCAAAAAGAACGATAACATCGATTGAGTCAGTTCAAAACGGAAAATTAAAGTTCAGTCAGGATTCAAAAACAAAAATTGTAACTTTTGCAGTTCCAATCAATGTATTTGATTTTATAGTTCTGAGATAAAATGGAAAAAAATTTTCTCCAGGTTGTTCTGTTCGGAGATTCAATGTCGTGGTCACCCGGTGTGGCAATGGGAGAAAGATATTCTGATTTTCTTGAAGAAAAACTCAACAGTATCCATGGTGAAAACCGAATCATTGATGTAGCGGCGTGCGGAGATGGTGGAAATACAGCCAGAGAAGGATTTGAAAGATTACAAAGGGATTGTCTTTCGTACAGACCGGATATTGTTGTATTGAGTTTCGGTGCGAATGATTGTATAAGGGCTCCTGACAGAGATCAGTTCAAAACATACTACAGAAAAATAATTAACGAGATAAAACAAAATACAACCAGCAGAATTATTCTTGAAACAATTCCAACCCTTGACCAGCAGTGGCACAGTCAGAGAGATAATCCTAAGGCCCTTTTCTATGGCGGGCTGGAGAATTATGTTGAATTTTTCAGCCATTCGTTTATCAGGGAAGTCTCAAAAATAGAAAACCTGACCCTCTTTGACAGGTTCAACATATATCATCAGGAAATCTTAAAAAATCCACAATCAAGGGAATCTCTGATACAGCGTGATGGTGTTCACCTGACACCAGAAGGAAACAAATTTTTCGCAGAATATCTTGCAGGGTTGATATCAGAATTGATGCCAGAAGTTAATCAAATACCGATAGAACCAGAGGCCTGGCTTGAAAATGCAATGTTAAATCCAATTTATCTTGAATGCTGCTGGCACCTTGAGAAAGGCACGCTGAGAGAATACCTCCTTGAGAATGCAAATCTTAAAAGATTGATGCTTCAGAAAACACGCTCATTTTCAAAAAGAGCAAGGCTTTCTCAAAAAAAGCAATTGCAGGAAAAAGGATTATGTGTAGAGTGTCTTGCATCAGGATTTGCAGCGACAGAAAGATTTCTCAATACAGAAGATAAAAAAACAAAAGAAAAGAATAAAAAACTGGCTGCTGACTATCTTAATATGATCCCTGATAATGAGCTGGCAGGAAAACTTATTGAATTTATGGATTGTATCCAAATATAATTCAGGTATTGACAGAAACAAAAGCACTCGGTAGAATAAGGTTATGAATAAGATAATAGCTTTCTATAAGGGACTTTCTCAGAAAAATAGGATTGTTTTCTGGGTCTGTGTGGCAATCATCATTCTTTCTCTTTTTGCCGTAGGCAGGACAATTTACAGAGCCACAGTAAGCAAAAATCCAACGATAGAAAACTACATGAAACAAATTCGCAGCAAAGATCCAGCGCAGAGAGAAACAGGTGTTTACACAGTAGGACTGTATAGAGTTAAGGAAATGGCTGATACACTTGAGAAAATAATAAAGGAAGATCCTGAACCGAAAATAAAAAGGGTTGCTGCATGGTCTCTCGGAAGAATTGACATAAACAAACTTGCAAAACTCCTCGATTCCCAGAATAAGGATACAAAAGACATTGCCATGGATGCACTAATCAAACTGGACAGAAATAACGTCTCATATTTGATGGATAGATTTGGAAACGAAGATATTGAAACAAAGAAAAAAATCATTGGCATAGTTGATTCTTTAAAAAAACCCGAGTTTAACGACAAACTTATGGAGATCGCTGAAAACCAGCAGGAAAATGATGAAATAAGGTTGCTGGCTCTTGATGTGATTAAAAATACAGGAACAATGGATCTTGAAGGAAGGTTGAACGCAATTTTTTATAATGATCCTGATATGCAGATGAAGGAAGCTGCCAAACAGACTCTTGATTTTATCAAAAATAAGGAGAAGAAAAAATGAAACGCGGGTTCACCCTTATTGAGCTGCTTGTTGTGATTGCGATAATAAGCATGCTTGCCGGCCAGGTAATGCCATCACTTTCAACAGCAAGGGAAAAAGGAAGACAGGCAAATTGTATTAATAACCTTCATCAGATAGGAATAGCCGTGGAAATCTATTATCAGGACTATGATGATTATCCCACATGGCTTTCAACAATGGTACCTTCTTATCTTCAAACTGACAAGATTTTCATATGCCTCACAGACAGGTACAGAGGTGTCTCAGGACATGGAAACCCGCAATTTCCTGGAGGCAATGATATACCACCAAACCAGATACCAGGGTATTCGCCACCGTACGAACCTGAATTTGCTTACAGAAATCCAAATGTAACAACCTGCAGTTATATATATGAATTCAGTCCATGCACATGCGAATGGTTTATGCAGGGTTATGCAAGTGGCACATATACTGACACAGATTTGAACCAGGCAGATACCAATAGAGATGGAAGGGTTTCATGGAAAGAAGCAAAAATGTGGCAGGCATCCTATCAGGGGCTGTCTGATAACTTGCCAATTGTAAGATGCTTCTGGCATTACTATAATTACAATCAGAAGGTATTGAACCTTGCTTATAAAGATTATCACGTATTTACAAGCAGGATGTACTGGGAAAATTCTTCTGATTGAACTATCTGAATCTTCTTATTGTTTCCTGAACGAGAAATGTATCAAGAGTGAATAGATTACTCCACCACAGATTAAAAGAAGTTCTATCACCCACCCATCTCAGATAATAATCTTTCATCTGTTTTTTCAGATTTCCTATTTCCTCTGATGCGCCGGACATCCTCTGCTTCATACCATTTTTCAAAGATACCGGCATCAAATCTCTTGTGGAATACCACCATCTTCCCTCATCAATAACACTTCTCATTCTCGCCTGTAAACACTCAGCCTTCAGACAGAGTTTAAGCCCTTCGCCAAAACAACCGGAAACATCCTGTTTATCAAGCATATCAGTAATAATGGCAAGTGTTGATACTCTGTCACGAAGGGATGGGGATGAAATCATCCAGCAAATATCATCAAGAGTCCAATCATTACCATAAAATACAGGCATATCAAGTTCATAAGCAATTTCATTTACAGTTTTTCTAAAATCCTCTGGATTTGTTTTTCCTGTATATGAAACTCTCGCAAACTGAACCAGATTATAAAGAACGGTTGTCCACGGTGCATTCAGTGGTGCAACGGAATGACCTTTTGCCCACAGTGTTCCCACAATACCTTCTCCATTATTTGGAATAATGACATCACACATTCCTGATGGATTCAATAAACCCCTGATAAAATTTGCGTGGAATTGCATATCCGCACTCATATAAAGGCCACATGCTCCCCACAGGGGCCTGTTTGTTCGTGCAAGCATTCTTACCTGAGCAAAACTGAGTGGATAACCTGAATCATTTGTTCCTATGGTTTTTATTTCCTTTTTGTCAAGATCTTCAAAAAATTGGTCATTTCTCACAAGATTGAAAATTGGCTCTGGCTCAGCATACCTGTTGAAAAACTGCTTTTTTGAAGGCCTGAAACCTCTGTAAATAACAAATCTTGATGTTTTTCCCATGGATGTATAGTCCCATGGAAGCAGAATAACCCTTCTGTCAATTTTATCAATAAGGTCAATTCTGCCATTTCCAATCAGCATATCCGCCCATAGTACTGGTATCTTCTTATGTTTGAAAACCTGCTGCCAGACAAATTGTGCATGATCCAGAAACAATTCAATCTTTCCACCCAGTTTTTTCATCCTTCCTGCGCATATATCGCACAGACCAAGCTGGCGTGTTTCATCCTGTCCGACATGTATGTATCTCGATTCTGGATGCAAATAGCACACATAATCAATTAACTCTTCAATGTATTTTTTCACTTCCTTTCTTGATGGACATAGCTGTGATGGATATTCAGGATTTTCAAATAAGTTCTCTGTCCCTTTCAATCCTGAAAGGTATTCAACATGTCCAAAGGTCTGAACAAGTGGTATCCATTGAATCCCGAGAGAATTTGCTTTTTCAATAAGAAATTTTATCTGTGTTTCCGTATATTTTTCTTTGGACGGAAATTGTTCCGAAAGTGGCAAAAAAGGAATTCTATGCTCATATTCAACAATAACACCATTTATCCCCCACCTTGCAAGCTGCTGGAGAAGTGAGACCAGTACTTCAAAAGGAATTTTTGGTCCTTTCAGATCAAGATGAAAAAACCTGTTTTTTATTGCGGGTTCTGAAAATTCTCTTCTCCATGAAGGTAGTTTATTCTTTTTACTGAAAATCATTTCATCTCCTTTGAGTAAAAAATTAAAAAGGAAACCACAAAACTATCTCATCAACAATAAGCTGGTGTCCCTGCCTTGATGGATGATTTATCCATGACATCAATGATTCAAATGGAATCCCCAGAGCCACTGCTCTTTCAAAAGCAGCATAGACATCAGCAAGACCAGCTTCTTCTTCAGATGCAATTTCTCTGATGAGAGAGGCCCGTTTCCTGAGAAGTTCACCGTTTTCATTCTGTTTCTCAAGAACAGAAAAATCCCATGATGGTGTGAGCAAAATTACTGGAATATTTCTTTCTTTTGCCTGCCTGACCATCGTTCTCCAGGAGGTTTTTACTGAATTCTCATCTGCCTTTCTGTCATTAAGTCCATAGTCAATTAAAATAAGGTCGGGTTTGTGTATCAGTACATCTGAAGAAAATCTTTTTGCACCGGAAATTGAATTTTCTCCTCCGATTGCTGTGACAATCACATTTATCACAGCAAAGGGAAATCTTTCTTTAAGTTTTTTATGCAAAAGATGCGGATATGAATTAAATGTGTCCACATAAGGTGTTGCAAAATATCCTGATGGAACACTGTGACCGTGGCAGACAATATTTATGGTTCTATTTTCAGGCCACTGTTTTCTCAATTCCTCCACAAGCTTTACCAGATAGGTTTTTCTATCAGGAATTGCCATATATTTACTCCTCATAAATTCATTGCTTCATCTATCAATGCGTATAGATTTTCCGGTGGTACATCTGCCTGAATGGTGATACCCGGTTCAAGAATATAGCCACCTTCCTTTCCCATGGTCTCCTTCAAACGTTTCACCTCATCCCGAATATCCTGCGGTCCTCCTCTTACAAGCAGGTTCTGTGTGCTGATTCCACCACAAAAACACAGATCCATTCCAAATTCTCTCTTAAGATATTGTAAATTCATCGCTTCAGGTTGAATCGGATGCAATATATCCAATCCAAGTTCAATCAGATCAGGAATGATCGGCAAAATATTACCACATGAATGCTGAAAAATCCTTTTATCATTTTTTATTCCAAAATTATAAATTTCTTTAACAAATGGTTTTACAAATCTTCTCCATAATTCAGGTGAAATCAGCATACCTTTCTGAGTTCCATAATCGTCACTGAGTGCAATTGCTTCAAATTCAAATCTCTCAAAAAGAATCTCCATGGTTCCAATAATATAATCTGTGATGCCCCTTAATAGGTCCAATACAAAGTCAGGATTTTCAATTGTATCAACAAGTAAATTCGCCATACCCCTCATGAATGTGGCTCTTTCCCACAGGTCTCCAACCCAGATTATTCTATAATGGATTTTCTGTTTTTCACACCAGTTTTCAATATCTTCAAATCTGTATGGAAGCCCGGGGTCAGGAAATCTGTATCCCGAAAGATCTGGCTCTTTGAGAACGGGTCCTATCGGTGCTCCTCGATCTATTGAACTTGTTGACCACAAAACACCATATTCATCCACTGCTGTGTCTCCAAAAATCTCAGGGTCTGCATAAAGCGGCTTGATTGATTTTGGAGAAATCATCCTGATCGGCAAAGAAAGCGCTTCAGAAACAGGCGAACCATATCTCTGCTCTGCGATTTTCAATGAAACTGGTGAAAACATAAAGTTATAAGGCACAGGCATCTCTTTGTGGTTTATAACCGCCTCTATCCATTTTTTATCATCTGAAGGTCTCATAAAACATTAGATTATCACAGATTCTATTGATTTCAAGAGTCTTTTTATGTTTTTTCATTTTATGTTAATATACAATTTAAGATGAAAGAAAATAAACTTGCGGGCTTGATCCGGAAAAGAAAACCCTCCCTGGGAGGATGGATCTGTCTCGGTGATCCCGGGGTGGCAATCATTATGGCACGTGCTGGCTATGACTGGCTCCTGATAGATAATGAACATCACCCTTTTACTGAAACACAGGTTCAGTCAATGATTTATGCTCTCAGAGACACAGAAACCACTCCAATTGTAAGGGTGAGAGGAAATGATCCGTCTCATATCAAGTGGGTTCTTGATGCTGGCGCCGGTGGAATAATGGTGCCCATGATTGAAAATGCAGATGATGTAAAAAAAGCCATTTCATACTCAAAATATCCACCGATAGGAAACCGCGGATACAGTCCTGTTCGAGCAACTGATTTCTGGACTTTCAAACAGGAATATGAGGAAAAGGCTAATGAAGAAATTCTGTTGATATGTCAGATCGAACAACCCACAGCCATAGATGAAATTGAGGAGATTGTCCGGCTACCTGTTGACGGGATATGGATTGGATATGCTGATCTATCTTTTTCAATGGGCTATAAGGGTAATTTTAAACATCCTGAAGTGCAGAAGTGCATTGAAAAGGTTATTGAGGTTGCAAACCGGTATGGCAAACCATGGGGAATGCCTGCAGCGACACCCGATGATTTTGCATTCAGAACAAAACAGGGAGCAATATTGATGGCTTCTGGATCCGATGTTCAGTACCTGATCTCGGGCGCCTCTGAAAGAGTGAAAAAGTGCCGCAGGGCAATAGAAAACTTTTAAAATTTTATGTTTTTCCCAGACCCTGATTAATCCTTTTTGCAGTTTTTATTGCATCCTTCACCGCAGTTCCGGCTCCGGCAACCATCAGAACAAGCCCGATCAATGTCATTACCACAAACTTTTTGGGAATATACTTTGTCAGAGAATCCTGTTCTTCTTTTTGTTTTCCTTCTTCAACGGCTTTTTGCTCTTTTTCAACCTCTTCAATAACAAATCCTTCTTCTGTAAGCGGCACAGGTTCTTCTGATGAAATCCCAGCTCCTTCAGAAATGGTGCTCATCTGATGTCCACCTGCAAATGCTCTCAATTCCTTCACGGTCCCTATGAGTCCCCATAGAAAAAGAACAAGTCCCACAAGCACCGTCACAAAAAAAGCAACACCCTTCCCAAATTGATTGTTGTAAACCTGGCCAAGTCCCGGACATAGCAAAGAAAGAACAGCAGCAGCGCCAGATGATTTCTGTTCATATTTTCTTCTGACGGATGCTCTGATCTCTTCTTCTTCAATAATTCTTGCCTTTTCTTCTTCGCTCAGGATACCCATAAATACCTCCTGAATGTAAAAAAAGATTATTTATATGACCATTTCACAGTTTTTATTTCATCATATATCTGCTGCAGAATCTTGAAATTTTTTGAAATTGGCATGGTGATGAAGAAAACCTCAATATAAGCGCCCTTTTTCAAATTTTTCTTCTGCGGCACAGAGTTAATAAAAATAAAATCCTCTCCTTTGCCCAGCAACCCCCCACAGATTAATCCAGCGCCTTCACCTTTGCCATCATGCGCATATAACCAGTTAACCACCCCAATTTTATTGCTTTTAGTGGCTTTCAGAGGACCAAGTTTATAATTCAAAACTTTATTACCCTTGGGATAGGCGTAGTACCTGAATTTGTTTGCCTCAGAATTACCTTCCATACCCCAGTTTATTCCACAAGCATGATTTCCATCTCCGAGGTATACAAACCTTGAATCAACCGCAAGAAAAGGATAGTTCTTTCTTGTTTCAAGAAAAATAATATGCTGATAATCATTGTCTATCACACCTTTCTGGTTTTCCATAAGAAATACCGCCTTCACAACTTTTCTATCCGGATTATCAACAACGATCTTTGCTTCTTTAAGTTTTTTAACGACAAGGTCTTTGTTTGCTGTGAAATCCTTTGCAGCAAAATACATCATATAACCGGCTGAGTGTATACCTGTGGATGAGACATCGTAAAGAGCGCCTTGTGTTGCAAGCAAAATATCATCCTTCTGAATCTCAACATAAAGTTCTCTGGCTGCAGGCGCATGCGGGCTAAAAAATATCAAAACGGAAAACAGCCAAAAAGCAAGATGCTTTATCATGGCCCCTCCCTGTTGAAAAATACTTTTAACTATTATATATAATTTTTACTGTGCATACAACATCACAGGAGCAGTAATACCG
>CAZHJN010000003.1:0-63936 GCA_964532995.1 uncultured bacterium | reverse complement strand
TTCCTTTTTTCCTGGCAATTGTTTATTTTTTATTCGGGCACAGTTATCTTGCAGCGAAAATCGCTTTGGCTTTCGTGAGTTCTCTGACATCTATTATCTTGTATTTTTTATGTGTGTTGCTCATTGACAGAAAAACTGCTCTGATTTGTGCGACTTGTTTCGCGCTGTACCCAGTTGCTATCTTCTGGACAGGTTATCTTGCTCCTGAAACTTTGACTGCTTTTTTGACTGTTGTTCTTGCGTTACTGTCGGTGTTTGCTGTTAAAAGCAAACATATATCGTCTTTCTTTTTCGCGGGTTTTGTATCTGGATTACTCTTTCTAACCAGACCTACCGCTTTACTTTTTATACCTGTTCTTTTAGCATATTTTTTTATTTCAAGAAAAATATCTTTTTATAAAAATATTTTGTTATTTTGTGCGGGTTGTTGTCTTATTATTGTTCCATGGATTGTAAGAAATTATATCATTCACCATACATTTGTACTTACCTCTACAGAGGGAGGAGTTGTTTTCTATATAGCAAATAATGAATACTCTTTATATCAACCGAGTGGATTCTATCATGCGGAAAATTTAGAAGACTTCAAAGGTTTATCAGAGATTGAAATAGATCGAAAGTTTTATGGTATGGCGTTTTCTTTTATAAAGAGGAATCCGGGTATTTATTTAAGACTTGTCATTGATAGATTTGTGAGATTCTGGAGATTTTTCCCACATACCATTTCAGGACCTGGTAAACCCTATAGCAAACTGCATGTTTTATTGAGTTTGCTGGTTGAGTCTCCTTTGATAATTCTTGGGTTTATTGGTTTTTTGCTATCTTTACCAAAATGGCGACATTTTTTTATTTTGCACAGTTTTATAATTGTTTTCATGTTGGGCAATATTTTGATTCGCACGGCAATCAGATACAGATTTCCAATAATGCCTTTCGTTCTTATTTTCTCAATCTACGGTGTCTTGTTTTTTATGGAAAAAAGAAAAAATGCCAGAAGAATTTGATTCAGTTGCAGAGATTTATGATGATATTTTTCGTCCGCACATAAGGGATTACTATATTAAAATGCGTACAGAATATATTGTGAGGCACTTTAAAAACAGAAAAAAAATTCTTGATATTGGTTGTGGAACGGGTTTACTTGTTTTGAATCTTAAAAATGCTGGCTACGATGTTTATGGAATTGATATTTCAAAAAAGATGGTGGAAATTGCAGCAAAAAGAATGCCCGGTAGAATAGTCTGTTCTTCAGCGGAAAGAATGCCATTTTTGTCAGAGAGTTTTGATGGAGTTGTATGTGTTGCAACAATGCATCATATCAGAGGTAAATTGTTGAAAAGCGTTATGCATGAAATAAGCCGTGTTCTCAAACCAAATGGACGAGTTGTAATATGGGACCATAACAGAATAAATCCTTACTGGTTATTTTTGATGAAACGGGTTCCCCAGGATCAGGGGAAAGAACAAATACACAGTTCCGGGCATTTGATACAATTACTTGAAGATGCCGGAATCAAAACAATTGTTTATGAGAAAAAAGGATTTATGCCAGATTTCATTCCTATTTTTCTTATGAGATTATTCTCTTTCCTGGAGAGAGGTATTGAAAAAATTCCTCTTTTGAATCTTATTTGTTCTCACAATGTAATTATTGGAGAAAAGAATGTGGAGAGATAAAAAAATAAGTGTAATTTTTCCCACTTATAATGAAAGGGATTCAATAAAAGAAGCGATTGAGGATTTTTTTGCTTCTGGTTTTGTGGACGAAATAATCGTTGTTAACAATAATGCTGCAGCCGGGACCGATGATGAGGTGAAGAAAACAAAAGCCAGACTTGTTTATGAAAAAAGACAGGGGTATGGCTATGCTATATGGAAAGGTCTTGAAGAAGCCACAGGGGAACTATTGATAATTTCTGAACCTGATGGAACATTTTCCGGGAAAGATGTTATTAAATTGCTGGCTTATTCTGATGATTTCGATTATGTGATTGGAACAAGAACCACAAGAGAATTGATATGGCAGGGTGCGAATATGGGTGCTTTTCTAAAATGGGGAAACTGGGCTGTTGCAAAACTTCTTGAATTTTTGTATAACACAACAACTCTCACTGATGTTGGCTGTACCATGAGATTGATAAAAAGAAATCTTTATGAAAAAGTCAGACCGTATTTTACAATAGGTACTCAACATTTTGGTCCGGAACTCACGATTCTTATTGCAAAAAATGGAATAAAGTTTATTGAAATACCTGTTAATTACAGACCAAGGGTGGGTAAATCTTCGGTAACAGGAAGTTTAAAAAAGGCATTCTTTTTGGGATTAAAAATGATATGGCTCATCATTTCATACAGATTTAAAAGGTTAAAAATATGATACTTGCATATCATAGAATTAATCCCTGGTATCCAGAAGATGCTTTGAGTGTTTCTCCTGCAATGTTCGAGAGGCAGATTAATTTTTTGCTCAAAAAGGGCCTTAAACCTGTTTCTCTTTATGAATATTTTGAAGACCTATCAAATAGCAGAAAAAACTTTTGTATTACCTTTGATGATGGCTTTGCAGATAATTTTATGTTTGCATTTCCTGTCATGAAGAAATACGGAATAAAACCGACCATATTTTTGACAGCACATTTCATAGGAACAGAAAAACTTCACAGAAAATATAATGATAAAGAAAAGGACAGGTACTTAAAATGGAAAGAAGTCCAGGAAATGCTGAGAGCTGATATTGATTTTGGCTCTCATTCACTCAGTCATCCGGACTTAACATCTCTTGATAGAAAACAGGCGTGGAATGAAATTTTCGAATCAGAAAAGTTCATTCAAAAAAACATAGGAAGAAAGATTCTTTTTTTCTGCTATCCCTATGGAAAACAGAACGCAAAAATCAGAGAGATGGTTAAAAATGCCGGTTATCTTGGTGCTGTTGTTACAGGCTGGAAAGGTGAGTTTGATAGATATGCATTACCCAGAGTGGGTGTTTACGGACACAATTCCTTTTTTATCTTTAGAATAAAGATATGGCGCGAAAAAATTTTTGGAAGGTAATTTTATTAATTTTTTTCATTGCTTTCACTTTCAGGATTGGTTTTGCTTTTTATCTGGAGGAAAGATTTTATTTTGATGATGAGTATGAATACTGGAAAATCGTTGATAATTTTATTTCTGGCAAAGGTTTGATGGTTGCTGAAAACTTAAAAGCTTACAGACCACCACTTTACCCTTTATTTATTGCATTACTGGTTAAGACAGGATTTACAATTACTGGCATCAGGATTGTTCAATCATTTCTTTCTGCGATAACATGTGTGTTTATTTATTTAATCAGCAAAAAAATCTTCAGTGAGAGGGTTGCTCTTCTATCATGTTTTCTTTCAGCAATTTATCCATTTTTCATTTTTTATACAGGATTTTTGCTTACTGAAACATTTTTTATTTTTCTTGTTGTTTTATGTGCTCTTACAATGTTCACTCTTGTGGAGCCAAAAGTTTTTCCATCTTATGGCTTGGTTTTTGGTGCTACTTCTGGTTTTGCGGGTTTGTGCAGACCGACAATGGAATTATTTTTTCCATTCTGTTTATTATTCATTTTGTTTTCTGCAGATAACAATATAATCAGATTAAAAAAGATATTGTTTGCTTTTGCAGGTTTTATTTTGGTTCTGACACCATGGATTATAAGAAACTATATTGCTATCGGAAAATTCGTTCCAGGTACGACAATGGGCGGAGCAGTTTTCTGGGAGGGGAACAATCCTTTTTCAGAAGGCGGTCCATGCAGATATTTCCCTGAAGGTGTCTGGCAGGTTGATGAGGCGCAGAGAGACAGAGTTTTCTATAGCCTCACATTTGAATGTATAAAAAAAGATCCCCAAAGATTTTTAAGATTACTCGGGAAAAAGTTTTTCAGATTCTGGAATATTGTACCGAATGCAGCTGAATACAGTACAAATTTTTATCGTGCATTAAGTGTGTTGAGCTTTGGACTGTTGCTTCCATTTTTTATTCTGGGGTTATTTATAACAAAACATAGTTTGAAAACACTCTTTCTTGTCTGGACCATTGTTTTTTTTACAATTTTTCATATGATTTTTCTTGCATCAATAAGATACAGGGTTGCCATTGAGCCATTTGTTATTATGTTTGCTTCAAACGGTTTTCTGTGGCTGATTTTCCAGCTGAAGGGAATTAATAAATCGTGAAACTATCAGTTATCATACCTGTATATAATGAAAAGGCCACCGTAAAGAAAGTAATTGAAAAAGTGCTTGCGGTACCCATTGAGAAGGAGATCATTATAGTTGATGACGGAAGCACAGATGGAACAAAAGAGATTCTTGCCAGTATGGAAAAAGAAAAAACACCCGGCATCAGAATTATTTTTCAGTCTGTAAATATGGGTAAAGGTTTTGCGATACGCAGAGCAATACCGGAAGTGAAAGGAGAATATGTGGTTATTCAGGATGCAGACCTTGAATATGATCCAATGGATTTTCTCGAACTTATCAGGCCCCTTGAAGAAGGAAAATCAGAGGTTGTTTATGGTTCAAGAATTCTCGGTAGAAATCCAAAATCCTCTTTTTCTTTCTATGCAGGTGGAAGATTCCTGTCGTTTTTAACAAATATGCTCTATGGCACATCAATTACAGATGAACCAACCTGTTATAAAATGTTCAAAAGCGATCTTTTAAAATCTCTTGATCTTCATTGCAGAGGGTTTGAATTCTGTCCGGAAGTAACGGCAAAGATAGCAAAAAGGCGAATAAAAATACTTGAGCTTCCAATAAAATACCGGCCAAGAACAAAACGAGAAGGCAAAAAAATTAACTGGAAAGATGGATTGATTGCCATATGGACTCTGATAAGATACAGATTTTGAAAGATTGCTGCCCGCTCTGTGCCGAAAAGACAGAATTAATATGGAAGGAAAAAAATTATACTGCTAGAAGATGCATCAGTTGTGGTGTTATTTTCTGTCCTGCGTCTTTGGTTCCATCGCTTTATGATGAAAAATATTTTAATCGCTGGTATATCAAAAATAGGATTCGCAGAAAAAGATATCTGAAGAAGTTGCTTGGAAGGATTGAAATTCTATCAAATTTGGAGCCGGGCAGCTTACTTGATGTTGGTTGTGGTACAGGATTTTTGATGGAAGTTATGACAGAAAAGGGATGGCATTGTTTTGGTATTGATACTTCTATTTTTGCTTCAGATTACTGTAAGAAAATGGGTCATAATGTAATTTGCTGTGATTTTAAGAATGCAGGATTTCCAGATGGCTTTTTTGATGTGGTTACTGTTTTTGATGTTATTGCTCATCTGGAAACGCCACAGGAATATTTGAAAGAAATTCGCAGGGTACTGAAGGATGGTGGTATATTGATTATAAAAACGCCATATCATTCCCCTTTTTTTTTCAGATTGTTGAATATGTTCAGATTTGCTGGCAGAACCAGAAGTTTGCTTCATATACCCGCACAAATTTTTCATTTTACTCCTGTTTCCATCAGGAACCTTATTTCAACAAATGGTTTTGATGTTTTATCTGTGCTAAGAGTTAACGATATGCCTGCATTTCTGTTGTCATTTTCATTAAAATCAACATTTGTTTTTATTGCGCAGTTGATGTTAAGAATTATTTTTGGTTCAGATTCCACTATTATAGTCGCAAGAAAAAAATTTCATATTAATCAGAAAATAAAAGTATAATAATACAATAGAGTGGAGAAAAAATGAATAAAATTCTGGTTACCGGCGGTGCCGGGTTCATTGGTACTAATCTTGTTTTGAATCTTGTCAGAGATAAAGATAATCAAGTAATAGTTCTGGATAATCTTTCCCGTAAAGGAACAGAGAAAAATCTTAAATATCTTCTTGATATGAATTGCAAGAATTTGCAATTTATAAATGGAGATGTCAGAAACTACCCCCTGCTGAAAAAAATAACAAAAGGATTAAATGCTGTTTTTCACCTTGCAGCACAGGTGGCAGTAACATGTTCGGTTGAAAATCCAGCAGAAGATTTTGAAATAAATGCACTTGGCACATTTTATCTTCTTGAAGCATGCAGGAAAAACTCAAAAAATGCTTTATTTTTATATGCTTCAACAAACAAGGTCTATGGTGAACTATCACATCTTAAATTAAAGGAACTTAAAACAAGGTACATTCTTTCTGATAAACGAAATGGAATAGATGAAAGTGAACCGCTTGATTTTTATTCACCTTATGGCTGTTCAAAAGGCAGCGGTGATCAATATGTCAAGGATTATTCAAGGATTTATAAAATGAATACCGTTGTATTCAGACAGTCCTGCATATACGGACAGTTTCAGCATGGAAACGTGGATCAGGGATGGGTTGTTCATTTTATTACCAGGGCATTGGAAGGGAAAAGAATTACAATTTATGGAAATGGAAAACAGGTTAGAGATATTCTTCATGTTGATGATCTTGTTGCAGCTTATATGAAAGTTTTGCAGAATAAGGAAAAGTGTTCTGGGAAAGTTTTTAATATAGGTGGAGGAATCAATAATTCATTTTCTCTTTTAGAACTTGTAAATTATCTTGAAACATTAATCGGAGTAAAAATTAAATATGAGTTTAATTCCTGGCGACCAGGGGACCAGAAAGTATTCATAAGTGACAATACGATGTTTAATAAAATCACAGGCTGGAAACCATCGATAGGAAAGGAACAGGGGATAAGAAAACTTGTAAGATGGCTTGAGGAAAACAGATGAAAAAAATAGGAATAATAGGCACCGGTCATGTCGGTCTTGTAACAGGAGCCTGTTTTGCAAAACTTGGTAATATTGTTTTTTGCGTTGATAGCGATAGTGAAAAGATAGAAAAACTTAAAAAAGGCATTATACCATTTTATGAGCCGGGTCTTGAGCAGATTGTTGAAAGCGGGTTAAAAAATAAAAAGTTACTTTTTGTTAAGTCAGTAGATGATCTTGTTAAATCAGCCGAAATAATTTTTATCTGTGTTGGAACCCCGGCAAGTTTGGATGGCAGAGCAGATCTTTCTTATGTTGAGCAGGCATCAGTTCAAATAGCAAAGGCTTTGAAAAAAATAAAAAGTAAAAGAGATAGAAAACATAATTATAAACTGGTTGTGGAAAAAAGTACGGTTCCTGTTCTTACAGGCCAGTGGGTTAAAAGAACCATAGAGCTTATTGCACCCACAGGAGTTGATTTTGATGTTGCCGCAAATCCTGAATTTTTAAGGGAGGGCAGTGCAATCAAGGATTTCTTTAAACCTGATAGAATTGTGGTTGGGGTTGAAAATGAAAGGGCGAAAAAAATATTTAAGGAAATCTACAGACCATTGAAGGTTCCTATCATTTTTACTGATGTAAAAAGCGCCGAGATTATCAAGCATGCTTCAAATTCTTTTCTGGCTATGAAAATTTCATACATAAACGCGATTTCGCAGATATGTGAAAAGGTTGGGGCTGATATTGATATGATTGCTGAGGGTATGGGCACAGATTCAAGAATTGGTAAATCCTTTTTGAAAGCAGGTATAGGCTATGGCGGTTCATGTTTCCCAAAAGATGTGAAAGCATTTATTTCAATCGCAGAGGAACTCGGTTGTGATTTTGGTTTGTTGAAAGAGGTGGAAAAAATAAATAAACAGCAAAAACTCATTGTTATAAAAAAAGTAAGAGAATTCCTCTGGAATCTTAGAGGTAAGAGCGTTGGTGTTTTAGGACTGGCTTTCAAACCAGGAACAGATGATATAAGAGAAAGCCCTGCAATAGGGATAATAAACTTACTGCTTGAAGAAGGATGTATATTGAAATGCTATGATCCCAGGGCAATGGAAAACGCAAAGAAAGTTTTATCTGATGTGGAATTTTGTGAAAATGCTTATGATGTTGCGCGTGATGCTCATCTTATAATATTTGCGACAGAATGGGATGAATTCAAAAACATTGATTTTGAAACTATTTTGCATCTGATGAAAATGCCTTATATTATAGATGGAAGAAATTTTCTTAATCTGGATAAACTTAAAAAATCAGGTTTTATCTGCTGTGGAATCGGCAGAAAAATGGAGAAAAAATGAAAACTTTTGTTACAGGCGGAGCAGGATTTCTTGGAAGTCATCTTTGCGACGCTTTGATAAAAAGGGGAGACAGTGTAATATGTATGGATAATTTTTTAACAGGATCCAGAGAAAATATTAGACATCTTCTCGATAAAGAAAATTTTCATTTCATAGAAGCAGACATTATTACTTTTGATATTGAAAAATTGCCTTTTTATCCAGAGATTATTTTTCATCTTGCAAGTCCTGCTTCTCCAAAAGACTATGTTAAATTTCCTGTTGAGACATTGAGGGTAAATTCAACGGGTACAGAAAAATGTTTAAATCTTGCGGTGAAGCTTAAAGCAAAATTTCTCTTCACTTCGACATCTGAGGTGTATGGAGACCCTCTTGAAAGTCCTCAGAAAGAAGATTACTGGGGAAATGTTAATCCAATAGGACCAAGATCAATGTACGATGAAGGTAAAAGATATGCTGAGGCTCTTGTTATGGCTTATCACAGGCTTTATAAGATAAAGACTTATCTGCCAAGAATTTTTAATACATATGGCCCCAGGATGAGGCTTGACGATGGAAGGGTAATACCAAATTTTATTTCGCAGGTGATTTCGAAAAAACCATTAACAATATTTGGTGATGGAAATCAGACAAGAAGTTTCTGTTATGTTGATGACCTTATAAGGGGTCTTTTACTTCTTGTGGAGACAGACTATCATATGCCTGTTAATATTGGTAATCCGGGTGAATTTACGATAATTGAACTGGCAAAAAAGATCAATCAGATCACAGGATTGAATCTTGCTTTTGAATTTCTTCCACCTGTTCCTGATGACCCAAGAAAAAGAAGACCGGATATCAGTCTTGCAAAAAAGCTTCTTGGCTGGACACCCTCGATAAATCTTGAAGATGGTTTAAGAAAAACACTTGACAGTTATCTGAAAAAGAAAAAATGAAAAAAATCCTTGTTACAGGTGGAGCAGGTTTTATAGGAAGCAACTTGTGTGATGTGCTTGTTGAAAAAGGTTATCGCGTTACTGTGTTTGATAATCTTGATCCACAGGTTCATCCTTTTGGAAAGATTCCTGATTATTTAAACAGGAAGGTAAAATTTATTAAAGGAGATGTAAGGGATTACGCTAAATTGAAAGATGCAATCATTGGACAGGATTATATTTTTCATTTTGCTGCATCTGTTGGTGTCGGACAATCTCAGTATCAGATTTCAAAATATGTTGAAACAAATATTTGTGGTACCGCAAATCTTCTTGATATTCTTGTTAACAGTAAACATAAGGTAAAAAAAATAGTTGTGGCTGCTTCTATGAGCAGCTACGGAGAAGGACTGGCAAAATGCAAAAATTGCGGTGTTTTTAAACCTGATTTGAGAAAACTGTCTGAGGGGAAGGTCATAAAAAGACATTCATACTGGGAAATAAAATGTCCGTATTGCAAAAATACTGTTTCTTCTGTTCCCACGCATGAAAATACTCCACTCAATGCCAATTCAATATATGCAATTTCAAAGAAAGAACAGGAGGAAATGAGTTTACTTATCGGTCAGACATACGGGATACCCGTTTCTTCTTTGAGGTTTTTTAATGTCTATGGACCGAATCAGTCCCTTTCAAATCCGTACACAGGAGTAACAGCAATTTTTATCAGCAGGATAAAAAACAACAAACCCCCTGTAATTTTTGAAGATGGTTTTCAGACAAGAGATTTCATCTGGATTCAGGATGTTGCCAGGGCCTGTGTTCTGGCTCTTGAAAACGAAAAAGCAAATTATGAGATTTTCAATGTTGGAACAGGAAAACCTGTGAGCATTCTGGAAATAGCAAGGATTTTGATAAGTCTTTTGAATAAGAAACCATCTCCACTGGTGACATACAGATTCAGAAAAGGAGATGTCAGACATTGTTTTGCTGATATCCAAAAAATAAAGAAATTTCTCGGTTTTACACCATGTGTATCCCTGGAGGATGGACTGTTAAAACTTGTTGAGTGGAGCAAAAATGCTTATGCAAAAGATGGTTTTTCATATGCATTAAAAGAACTTAAAAACAAAAAGCTTGTATGACTGGTGAAAAATTTTTAAGTATAGTTATCCCGGCAAGAAATGAAGAGGAAAACATAGTTTCAACTATTGCAAGTTTGTTAAAGCATGTAGACCGTTCAGATACAGAAATCATTGTGGTTGATGACCATTCCACAGATCATACTGCGGAACTTGTTCAAAATATAAAATGTCAATTTTGTGAAATAAGACTTGTTAAAAATACCGATGAGCCTGGTTTTGCAAATGCATTGATGACTGGTTTCAGAAACGCAACAGGCGAATTTATACTTTTTGTGATGGCTGATGGATGCGATGAACCAAAAACCATCAATATTATGCTTGAAAAAGCAAATTCAGGATATGATTTAGTCTGTGGCTGTCGTTATATGAAAGGTGGAGCAAAGATTGGTGGACCTTTGTTTCAGAATTTTTTTTCAAAGTTTGTTTGTCTTTCTCTTTATTATATTGCCGGTATACCGACAAGGGATATCTCCAATGCTTTTAAATTATACAGGCGTGAATTGCTCCAGAAGATAAATCTCAGGGAAAAGGGTTTTGCTGTTTCCATGGAGGCAGCATTGAATTTTTATTTTTCAGGTTATAGAATATGTGATGTTCCAACAGTATGGCTGGGTAGAAAAAAAGGTAAATCAAAATTCCGAATTTTAAAAACTCTGCCGTATGTAAAACTTTATTTCAGGACACTGGTTAAAAAATGGATAGGTTGAATTTGTCTGTGGTAATTCCTGCTTATAATGAAGAAAAAAATATAGAGAGAACTGTTGCCGAGATACAGAATTTTTTAATAAAAAAAAAGGGTCTTACTTTTGAAATTATTGTTGTTAATGACGGAAGCTCTGATAGAACCGCAGAAATTGTGGCTGAAATTGCAGAAAAGCAACCATGTGTAAAGCTTGTTTCTTACGAGAAAAATATGGGAAAGGGCGAAGCTGTTCGTCAGGGTGTTATGGCTTCAACCGGCGAGCTGATTTTGTTTTCAGATGCAGATCTGTCCACGCCTGTATCAGAAATAGAAAAATTTCTGCCGCTTGTTCAGCAAGGATACGACATTGTTATTGGATCAAGAAGAACAAGAGATTCTTTGATAACGAAAAAGCAACCATTTCATAGAAGAGTATCCGGAAGAGTTTTTCAGGCTCTTGTCAGGATCATTCTTGGAATGCCTTTTTCAGATACCCAGTGCGGTTTCAAATTGTTTAAGAGGGAAATTGCAAAGAAACTTTTTGCTTCACTTAATCATAAGGGTTTCAGTTTTGATGTCGAGGTAATTTACAAGGCTTATCTGGCTGAATACAGGATTAAAGAAGTGGGTGTGATATGGGCTAATGATCCAAGCACAACCGTTCGTTTTTTCAGGGATTCCTCAAAATGCTTTTTGGACCTTATAAAAATCAGGGCTGGAAAATGAAAAAGCACTTCTTCCTATCAACAATGATAATTTTGTTTGCATTTATCCTCTATATTACAGGTATAAAATGGGGGCTTCCTGATGCAAGTATATCAATGTTTTTACCGCAACAGATTGAGGTTTCAGATGAATATGTTAAAAGTTCCTGGCAGATTTCAAAAGACCGCCAACATGAAAAATTACCGCGCTCAATTTTTAACCCTATCAGATCTTTTCATCCAGATGAGCAGATCATTCTTAAAAGTATAGCTGCAATGAATGTGGAGAAATTTGATTTCAATCCTCATTATTTTGAATATCCGTCTGCTCAGATATATCTTGTGGCAATAACACTGAAGGTTCTTTCAATATCAGGGATTATTAATCTTACATCTGATATCAGTTATTATTATGAATCGCCAGAGGAAATGGCAAAAATATATCTTGCCGGAAGGATCTTAACTGTTATAATAGCAACCCTGGGACTTATTGTATTTTTATCTATCGGAAAAGTGCTGTGCGGCAAAAATGGTTCTCTGTTTGCATTAGCTGCTTTTGCTTTTTCTCCACTTTATGTGATCAACAGCCATTATATGACAGTTGATATTCCTGCGGTTTTCTGGATGATTGTTTCATTTTATTTTGCTGTATTTTTTCTCCAGAAAAGAAAAATTTATTTGTCTTTTTTGTCTGCTTTGTTTGCTGGGATTGCATCCGGAACAAAATATCCTGTGGGAATTATAATATTTATTTTGCCATTTGTTTACAGAAATGTTTTTAATGATTCTTTTTCCAGATTTTTAAGGATGACAATCGTTTCCTTTTTGATTTTCTTCGCAGGATTTTTTATTACAACACCGTATTCCCTGGTTTCTTTTCACGAATTTAAAAGAGACATCTTCTATCAGGCGGGTGCCAGAGGTATAGGCGCAGGGGTTTTTTCAAATCTTCTATCTTTCCCTTATGAACTTTTATCATCATTATGGGTCGGTATTTTTCTAATGGTGGTTTTTTTTATACCTGGAATTTTTGTACAGGCAAGAAGAAGAAATCTGTCAGACAGATTAATTCTTACCTGTATTGTTTTATCTATGGCGCCTTTGATGATAACCGGTGGTTTTAAATACACAAGGTATTATTTGCCTTTGCTTCCCTTCTTATGTTTGAGTGCGGGTTCTTTATTCGATGATTTTTTTAAAATCAAATATAAATACATTCGTTACTGTGCTATTTTACTGTCATTGTTTTTGTTAATAGGTCCTTCAATTAAATCATCAGCATATTCATCTCTGATGACGAGAAAAGATATCAGGCTTATTGCGGCAGAATATGTGGATGATAATATACCGCAACATACCCGAATTGTTTTTACAAAGGACCCATGGATATTTGAGGTACCTCCGGTGAATCCATTGAAATATTCAATATATGTAATTCCTGAGGAAGATCTTGAAATGGTTCCTTCTGGAAGCTATTTGATTATTGGTGAATTGCAGTATTTTCTCACATCAGGAAACAGAAACCGTGAGATGGCCCAAAAAATAGAGTTGATCCCAAAAAAAGGATTTATACTTGAAAAAGTATTTACAGTCTATGCCCATTTTGGTCCTATATATTTTGATGAAAAATGGACCATCCATGATATGCTTTATACCCATCCCAGAATTTTACTTTTCCAAAAATCATGAAAAGAGAAGTTTTCCATTATACAGTTCCACCGGAAAGAATTGCCATTCGTCCCCTTGAGAATCGTGAGGATGCAAAACTTATGCTTGTGGATTGTTCAAAGGGTGATATTCAGCATATGAGGTTTAAGGATATTGTGGGTTTTTTTTCCGAGAAGGATGTATTGCTTCTTAATAACACAAAAGTCATTCCCGCCAGGTTATATGGAAAAAAAACTTCAGGCGGTGCGGTTGAGGTGTTGCTTTTGAAAAAAAAAGAGGAGGGAATCTGGGATACACTTATTCGTGGAAGGGTTAAGGATAAAACCATATTGATTTTTGATAAGATTTCGGCGGTTGTGATTGGAAAAAATGCAGATGGTTCCTGGGCAGTAAATTTTGGTGCATCAGATCATATACTATTCAATATGGGTAAGATGCCGATACCACCATATATGAAAAGATTATCTGATGCCAGAGATAATTTTGATTACCAGACTGTTTATGCAAAAAAATATGGTTCAGTTGCAGCGCCCACTGCTGGACTTCATTTTACTGAAAACCTTCTGCAAAAATTGAAGAGGGAAGGTGTGACCATTGCTTTTCTGACACTTCATATAGGATGGGCCTCTTTTCGGATACTGAGGCAAAATGAAAACAGAGTTCCTCCGGAATTTTTTGATGTGCCCCAAAATACAGCAGAAGTTATTAATACTGCTCTGAAATCAAGGAACAATATTTGCAGTGTTGGGACAAGTACCACAAGGGCAATTGAAAGTGCCTTTGAAAATGGCAGGGTTGTTCCCAAAAAAGAATTGACAGATCTTTTCATAAAACCGGGTTATAAATTTAATTGTATTAACATGATGATTACAAATTTTCATCTACCGGGATCCACTCATCTTTACATGGTGTGTGCCTTTGGTGGAACAGAATTAATAGAAAAGGCTTATCTGTCAGCATTGGAAAACGACTATAGATTTTATTCTTATGGGGATGCAATGCTGATTATTCGGTGAAAACTGCTTACATGTTAAAATAATATCCAAATGTTTTCATTCTCTATTACTGAATCCGATAATTTTGCAAGGACCGGTATTTTTGTCTCTCCACACGGTGAGGTGAAAACACCTTGTTTTATGCCTGTGGCAACAGCTGCAAGCGTAAAGCTGCTGACATCCGATGAATTAAATGAAATGGGTTTTGATGCGATAATACTTAATGCTTACCATCTTTTCCTGCGTCCGGGTGTGGAGATTTTATCAAAATCAAAAGGTATTCACAGCTTTATGAAATGGGAAAAGATGGCTATTACTGATAGCGGTGGTTTTCAGATGTTCAGCTTGCCCGGCTCAAAAGCAGACCAGGATGGTATTATCCTGAAATTTCCTGAAAGTGGGTCCACTCATTATTTTACACCCGAAGAAATCATTGAAATTGAAAACAAAATAGGTGCAGACGTAATCATGTGTCTTGATTATTGTCCAAAAATCTGGGATAATGTACAGGAAATAAAATTGAGTGTCCAAAGAACAATTTCATGGGCTAAAAGATGTCAGTTAAGACATTCAAATATGGCTCAACAGTTGTGGGGTATTGTTCAGGGAGGGACTGATACAGGTTTGAGAAAATATTGTTTTGAGCAGCTTGAGAGATTATCTTTTCCTGGTTATGGAATAGGAGGACTGAGTATTGGTGAGCCATGGGAAAAGAGCCTTGAGGTTGTTGATTCCTTATGCAGAATGTCAGGTAAGAAAATAATGTATTTGATGGGAGTCGGTATGCCTGATCAGATTGTTGAAGCTGTTGCGCTTGGCGTGGATTTCTTTGATTGTGCGATGCCAACAAGAATTGCAAGAAACGGAACCACAATAAGCTGGTCGGGAAAGTTTAATATAAAAGCAGCTTTATTCAAGGACGACCGGGGACCTCTTGATCCTGATTGTGATTGTTTTGTTTGCAGAACTTATAGCAGGTCATATCTCAGACATCTTTTTAATGCTAAAGAAATGCTTGGTATGCGACTTAATTCATACCATAATCTTTATTTTATGGCAAAGCTTATGGAAAAAATAAGAGAAAATATCAAAGATGGAACTTTTGAAAAATTCAAGAAAAATTTTTTGCAAAAATATAAACGAAAGGAGAAAAATGCCAGGTAGCGCTCAGGGCGGTTCTTTGTTTCAGGCGATTCTTCCACTTCTGATTATTTTTTTGATTTTTTATTTCCTTTTGATTCTCCCACAGCAGAGAAAAGAAAAACAGCGCAGAGAAATGCTTGATAATCTGAAAAAAGGAGACCGTGTTATAACCATAGGAGGTCTCATAGCCACTGTGGAAGAAATCAAAGGAAAGATCGTAACACTTAATGTTGGAAGCGGTATTAAAATTGATTTTATAAAGAATTCCATCGCACAGATTTATCAGGAACAGAAATAATCGCTATGATAGGTTTTTTCGATTTAAGAAATGGATGCGCCGGGGATATGATATGTGCGGCTCTTGCAGGTTGTGTTGATACAGCTGAGATTGGTAGACAGTTGAAAAAAGTTGATTTTCCCACAAAATATGAAATAGAAATAAAAAAAGTTATCAGAGCTGCAGAATTTTTTCACGGGCTTAAAGCCAATCAATTTATTGTTCATGTTAATGGTAAAGAGGACGAAAGATCCTATTCGGATATTGTCTCAATTTTTAAAAGAAGTAAATTGCCAGAAAGAATCAGTAACAAAATTATTCATGTATTTAACATTCTTGCTGATGCAGAAAGTAAGATCCACGAAAAAAATTTGAATGATCTGCATTTTCACGCTGTAGGTCAGACTGATGCGCTTGTTGAGGTATCATTTTCCATACTTGCTCTTGAATATCTCGGTATAAAAAAAATAATTGCCACACCTGTGGGGATATCGGGTGCTGCACCTGCAACCATGGAGATGATTTTTGGAATACCGGTTATTATAAGAAACATTCCTTTAGAAATAACAACACCAACGGGAATGGCGATTATAAAGGCAATAATCCAATCTTTTGATGATTCTCCCGAATTAATTGTTGAAGGTTACTCATATGGTGCCGGTACTTTAAATGCAGGATTTCCTGATACACTTCAGTTTATTTATGGAAGAGAATTTATGATCCTGAAGGACAGGGTGTGTGTAATAGAAACATCCCTGGATGACATTAACCCGGTGATTTTTGAGCATCTTATTGAGAAATTATATAAGTCAGGAGCACTTGAGGTTAGCTATTTTACCGGTTTTACAAAAAAATCTCGTCCTTTATTCTGGATAAGGATTCTCTGTCCGCCACTGGTGAAATCTGTAATTATTGAACTATTATTCAAAGAATCCACCACACTTGGTATCAGGTACAGGGAAGAAGAAAGAATTATTCTTAAAAGATCTGTAAAAAAAGTCAGGACCATATACGGTGATATAGAAGTGAAGTTTGGTTATTTTTCAGGTGAGATTGTAAATGTGATGCCGGAATATGAAAGTTGCAAAAAAATTGCGAATGAAAAGAAAATCCCAGTAAAAAATGTGATAGAAGAGACAATAAAAGCTGCACTGGGATTAAGAAATAAAATAGGTTATAATAATTAGTTATACGGAATTCAGTTTTTCGAAAGTTTATCTGGATATTGCTTCATCAAAATTCCCGGAGGAAAAAATGGTGGTTGGCGTATGGAAAATTGAATTACATATACCCAATGCACAGAATCTGAAAGATAAGAGAAATGTATTGCAGTCTGTACTTACAAAATCCAGGAAACGTTTTAATGTTTCAATTGCTGAACTTGATTATCATGATAAATGGCAGAGGAGTTTGATGGGTGTTGCCTGTGTTGATTCAGAGGTCTGTAAGGCAGAGGCTGTTTTTCTTTCTATCCGCAGGATCCTTGAAGAGGATGGAAACATTGTTGTAATAAGAGAGAACATAAATTTTTATCCTCTTGGAGAATAAATGATGTCTGATAATAGATATAATCATTTAGAAGTCGAGAAGTACTGGTATGATAGATGGTTGGAGTCAGGGGTTTTTCATTCAAAAGATTATTCAGGTACTCCGTATGTTATAGTCATACCTCCTCCGAATGTAACCGGCTATTTACACATAGGTCATGCACTGAATAATACAATTCAGGATATTCTGATCAGATGGAAGAGGATGTCTGGATTCAATACTTTGTGGGTTCCAGGAACAGACCATGCCGGGATTGCCACACAAAATGTCGTGGAAAAAGAGTTGATGAAGAAAGGAATAACAAGAGAAAATCTCGGCAGAGAAGAATTCTTGAAGGAAGTATGGAAGTGGCGTGAGAAATATGGCAACAGGATTATTGAACAGCTTAAACGTCTTGGTGTATCATGCGACTGGGACAGAATCAGGTTTACCATGGATGAACAATTTTCAAGAGCGGTTCAAACAGTGTTTATATCGTTGTTCAGAAAAGGTCTTATCTACAGAGGAACCAGAATTATAAACTGGTGTCCGAGATGCACAACAGCATTATCCGACGAGGAGGTTGAATATACAGAAAATAAGGGAGATCTTTATTATTTGAGATATCCAATAGATGAAAATGGTTTCATAGTGGTTGCCACCACAAGACCCGAAACAATGCTTGGTGATACGGCTGTGGCTGTGAATCCTTTCGACGAAAGATATAAGAATATTATTGGGAAAAAGGTACGTTTACCATTTGTTAACAGATTGATCCCTGTGATTGCTGACACTCAGGTTGATATGGAATTCGGGACAGGAGCTGTAAAGGTAACTCCTTCTCATGATCCGGTTGACTATGCTATTGCTAAAAGACATAACCTGGAATTTATAACTGTGATGGATGAGAATGCGAGAATGAATGAAAATGCTGGTATTTTCAAGGGTCTTGACAGATTTGAATGCAGAAAAATGATTATTGAACAACTTAATAAAAAAGGACTTATTGAAAAGATTGAACCATATGTATTCAGAGTGGGCCATTGCTATCGCTGTGATACATTTATTGAACCTTATATTTCACAACAATGGTTTGTGAAAATGAAAGAGCTTGCTCAACCCGCGATTGATGTTGTTATGGCTGGGCAGCTTAATTTTTATCCTGAAAGGTGGACAAAAATTTACCTTCACTGGCTCAATAATATTCAGGATTGGTGCATCAGCCGTCAGATATGGTGGGGTCACAGGATACCAGTATGGTATTGCTCAAACGAATCATGTCCACCCATTGCAAGCATTGAACATCCTGAGGTATGCGAGTGTTGTGGATGCAGGGAGTTGATCCAGGATAAGGATGTGCTTGATACATGGTTTTCTTCCTGGTTATGGCCGTTTGCAGTTTTTGGATGGCCTGAGAAAACAAAAGACCTCGAATTTTTCTATCCAACCAGCACTCTTGTTACCGCACAGGAGATACTTTTCTTCTGGGTGGCAAGGATGGTAATGGCCGGTTTGGAATTTACAGAAAAAAAACCTTTTGAATCAGTTTATATACATGGAACTGTAAGAGATGAAAAAGGCAGAAAGATGAGTAAATCTCTTGGTAATGCAATTGATCCACTTGAAATTATTGATGAATCCGGAGCTGATGCGTTACGTTACAGTTTGATTTCACTGACTGCATTTGGTCAGGATGTTTTTTTACCGCAGAAGTTTCACCATAAAGGAAGAAACTTCATTAATAAACTCTGGAATTCATTCAGATATATTGAAATTCTTGTTGAAAAAAATGAATGCAGGAAAATCACAATTAATCAGGTTGAAAAGGAATTTGAAGATCTTCAGATTTGTGAAAGATGGATTCTTACGCTTCTCAACAGGAGGATTGTTCATATTACTGAATGTCTTGAGAATTTTAAATTCAATGAAGCCGCTGATTCCATATATGAGTTTTTCTGGCACGAATATTGTGATTGGTATGTAGAGATGTCAAAGATGTATCCGCAGAAAGACCCATATCTTGTTTCTTCTGTGATCCCGGTTCTGGTTTATGTGATGGAAAAAATTCTTAAACTACTTCATCCATTTGTACCTTTTATAACTGAAGATCTCTATAACAGGATGAAAAAATTTGCTGATATTAAGGATGTTTTTATAACACAAAGTTCATGGCCGCTACCCGTTCAAGAATTAGATTTTGAAAAGGTCATGGAAATAATGAATAAAATCAAAAAAATTATAGTTGAAATAAGAGATATCAAAACATGTTGCAGGATTCCTGTCACAAAAAAAATAGAAGCTTTATACAACAATATCAGGTTGCTTGATATGTCTGAATACAGACGAATAGTCGAATTTCTTGCAAAAGTTGAATTTGATAAAGTGGATCAGGATAGCAGGGTTAACGCTGGAGATGAGATTTTCCGCAGCTGGGAAGATGGCTGGTTTTCAATAAAGATTGAAGGTGTTATAGATATCGGGACAGAAATAAAAAAGTTGACTGATAGCAGAAATAAAATTCTCAGAATTTTTGAAGAGACAGAGAAAAAACTTTCTAATGACGCTTTTATTTCAAATGCGTCACCATCTGTTATAGAAAGAACAAAAAAACTTAGAGATGACCTCGCAACTGAACTTAATAATATTGAAAAAAATATTAAACTTTTAACCGGGGAGTTAAAATGAAAGCAATAATCGGATTATCCGGAAAACAATTTCACGTTGGAGAAGGTGATGTTTTTGAGGTTTTTAAATTGAAGCAGGAAAAAGGAAAACAATTCAACATTCAGGATATTGTAGCTGTTGAAAAGGAAAATTCAATCATAACAGATAGTGAATATCTCAAAAAGTGTTCTGTGCTGGCTGAAATACTTGATGAGAAAAAAGGCGAAAAAATATATGTTTTTAAGAAAAAGAAGAAAACAGGATACAGCCGCAAGAAAGGGCACAGAGATATGCTTTCTGTGGTCAAAATCTTGAGGATTGAAACTCCAGATGCAACATCCTAAGGTTCTTACAGGTTTTGATATTACAGGAAAGAGAGTACTGATAATAGATTTTAGTGAGAAAACCGCAGTATCTTCTGAAGAAAATCTTGAAGAACTGAAATCTCTTGCACGTACCCTCGGTCTGAATGTTGTCGCATCTGTTATTGCGAGACATCCTGAACCTGTTCATCCGGCCACATATATTGGAAAAGGCAAGATTCAGGAGATTAGCAAAATAATTCAGAAGGAATCCTGTGATTTGATAATTTTCGGGAAAGAACTCACTCCGGTGCAGCAGAGGAACCTTGAAGATTCTTTTGGTATGGCAGTGATTGACAGGACTGTTTTAATACTGTTGATTTTTGGGAAAAATGCCCATACGCTGGAAGGGAAGCTTCAAGTGGAACTGGCGCAGATGACATATCTTTTACCAAGGCTTGCGGGTTCCTATGGAAGGCTTTCAAGATTGGGTGGGACTATTGGTACAAGAGGTCCGGGTGAGCAAAAACTTGAAGTTTACAGAAGGAGGGCAAGAGAAAGAATAAGGCTTTTGAATAATAGAATTAAAGAGATTGAAAAACATAGAGGAATTATCCGTGAAGCAAGGCAACGTAAGAACTTTCCTGTGGTTGCCCTGATCGGATACACCAATGTTGGAAAGAGTACATTGCTTAATGCATTGATACACAGTTATGATGCTGTCACTGATAACAGACTTTTTTCAACACTTGATCCGTTAACAAGGTTTGTTTATCTTGGTGAAGGAAGTTTTTGTTTAATCTCTGATACTGTGGGGCTGCTGTCTTCTCTGCCACACCACCTTATAGCAGCTTTCAGAGCAACCCTTGAAGAGCTGAAATTTTCTCATCTTCTGGTTTGCCTGATTGATGCGACAGGTTTCAATATTGAAAAACAGATCCGAACTATAGATGACGTACTTCAAATCCTTGAGATTAAGGACAAGCCAAGAATTATGGTGTTTAATAAAATAGACAGTATAGATGAGGGCGAATTGAATTTCTTGAAAAAAAATTATCAGGACGCGATTTTTATTTCAGCAAAAACCGGTGAGGGTTTTGATATCCTCAAAGATGAAATCAAAAAGATGGTTGGAAAATATGTTTATTACAGATGATGATAAAAATTCAATATCAAAGATCCGTAAAGCGATAGAAGAACACGGACGTTTTCTTCTGACAACACATCAGGTACCGGATGGCGATGGTATTGGTTGCGAGTTAGCATTTTTGCGAATACTGCGAGGACTCAATAAAAAGGTATTCATTATTAATGAGATGAAAGCATCAAAGGTTTACAGTTTCCTATCAGGATTTTCAGAAATTCAGACATTTGATTTGTGCAGGAATAAGAAAATTAATCCGGACGTTGTTATTGCATTTGATTGCAGCAATAAAGATCGTATAGGCAAGCCTTTATCACTCGTTTCGGAAGATTGTCTCATAATCAACATAGACCATCATCAAAAAAATACTTATTTTGGTGAGATCAACTGGGTTTGTGAAAACTCTTCTTCAGTTGGCGAAATGTGTTTTATTATTGCAGATTATCTTTGTCGTATTGAGAAGAAGGTGGCTGAATGTTTGTATGTTTCTATTCTTACAGATACCGGCTCTTTCAGGTATAATTTTGATCGCAGGACCATTGCTGTAATTGATAAATTACTGGAGATAGGGATAGATCCTGAAAAAATAGCAAATAATATTTACTGTAATAATTCCATTGCTTCTCTTAAACTGGTTGGGCATGCCCTTGTTTCCATGCAGGTTGATCCAGATGTACCGGTTGCCTGGACAGTTGTAACAGAACAGATGTTTAAGGAAACAAAGGCAGAAGAACAGGATACAGAGATTGTAATAAACATGTTGCAATCTGTCGGTAAAATGGATTTTGTGTTTCTGGTCAGAGAAAGGAAAAATGAGATTAAATTCAGTTTAAGAAGCAGAAACAATTTTAATGTCAGAAAACTTGCAGAACATTTTGGAGGGGGAGGGCATAATAATGCCGCAGGTTTTTCCATTAAAGGGATGACGGTTGAATCTGCCATGGAAGTTTTTTTCAGATATCTTAAACAGCAAAAAAGATGAACGGCTTTTTAAACGTAAATAAACCTTCTGGAATTACATCATATGATGTAATAAGATTTATCAAGAAAATCCCGGGTTTTCATGCAAAAATAGGCCATACAGGAACCCTTGATCCTCTTGCTTCTGGTGTGCTTGTTATTTGTATAGGAAGCTCAACAAAAAAAGCAGGTAAGTTCCTTTCGATGGAGAAAGAATATATTGCGACATTACTTCTTGGTATAACAACAGATACTGATGATATACAGGGGAAAATTCTTGATAAGCAGGACCTGAACTATGAAGACCTTGATAAGGAAATGATTAAAAAAGTCGTATCATCATTTGTCGGTGAAATTGAACAGATTCCTCCTGTTGTTTCAGCTATTCGCAAACATGGTATGAGATTTTACAAAATTTACAGACAGGGTGGTACTGTTGTTCCCGAACCCAGAAAAATTTTTATTCATGAGATTGAAGTAAAGAAGATAGAAATCCCGAGGATTGTTCTGAGGGTCAGGTGTTTCAGGGGAACATATATAAGAGCACTTTGCAGAGACATAGGGAAGAAACTTGGTTATGGAGCTGTTCAGGAATCATTGATAAGAACCCGCGTTGGACAATTCAAAATTGAAGATGCAGTCAGGCTTGAACAGTTAAACCAAAGTACATTGCGCCAATACCTTATTCCAGACTCAATTATATAAATGATGAAAAAATTGATTATCAGTGTTTCAGGAATCAGAGGCATTTATGGTGAGTCTCTGGTAGACAGACATGCTTTTGATTTTGGCAGGGCATTTGGAATCTGGTCAGCACAGGAAAACATAGTTATAGGAAGAGACACAAGAAAAAGTGGAATTCTTTTAAAAGAAAGTTTCGTAAGGGGTCTTTTAGAAGCAGGGAAAAATGTCTATGATGCTGGTATTGTACCAACTCCGGCGCTCACATGGTTTGTTGAGAAACACCCGAATTTTTGTGGAGCCATTATAACTGCAAGCCATAATCCGATGGAATACAATGGGATAAAACTGATAAGTTCATCAGGTACTTTTTTGAATCCTGAGGAATTTTTAGAATTTCTTGATGTTTACGGGAAACAGAGAAATGAAACCTTCAGACAAAGAAAAACTGGAACATACTTGAAATTTAAAGATTTTATGGAAAAATTCTTCTCATCTCTTCTTGATTGCGTTGATGCGGATGCTATAAGAAAGAAAAATTTTAAAATTGTTGTTGACCCTGTTCAGGGAGTGGGTGCCCTTTATTCCCAAAAATTTCTTGAAATGTTGGGTTGTTCTGTTACAATGATAAATGAAAAACCGATAGGTGAATTCTCGCACCATCCAGAACCAACACCAGAGCATCTGGAGTGTCTTTCTGAAGCAGTCAGAAAAAAATCTGCCTGTACTGGATTTGCTCAGGATCCTGATTGTGATAGACTGGCGCTTGTTTCAGAAAACGGGAGTTTTATAAGCGAGGAACAGGGGCTGGCTTTATTGATCGGATGGATATTAAAAAGGAATAATGGACCTGTTGTTGTTAATATTTCAACAACAAAGCTTATAGATTATATTTGTGGCAAATTCCATGCAGATTTATCAAGAACAAAGGTTGGCGAGGTATATGTTGTTGAGAGAATGAAAAAAATTGGTGCTGTTGCCGGTGGTGAAGGCAATGGTGGAATTATTTTGCCCGAATTTCATTATGGAAGAGATAGTTTTGCAGGGATGGCTCTGACACTGGAAATGATGGCGAAAACTGAATCAGAACTATCTACAATGGTCAGCAATTTACCTGATTACTTCTTCATAAAGAAAAAATTTGAATTTCCTGTTACAAAAATAGAACAACTTTACAGATATGTAACAGAGGCGTTTTCATCAGGTACTGCAAACTATCTGGATGGCTTGAGAATTGATTTCGAAGATCTGTGGATTGGGATACGTCCTTCAGGAACAGAACCGATTATAAGAGTTTTTGTTGAAGGGACAAACAAAGAAAAGGTGGTTACCATTCTTAATCTTATTGAACATCAAATTACTTCCTGCGGTAAAAAGAATTGATTACCCTGATGACCTGGTCTGACTTTTCAACAACGCTGAAAATTTTTGTATCCTCCTTATCAATATAACCATTTTCAACAAGGCAATTCCACATCCATTCCACAAGGCCCTTCCAGTATTGTTTACCAACAAGTATCACAGGAAACCTTTCGGTTCTTCTGGTTTGAATAAGAGTTATAGCTTCAGCAAATTCATCCAGTGTCCCAAATCCGCCCGGGAAAATAACAAAGGCCTTTGCATACTTTACAAACATTACCTTTCGTACAAAAAAGTATCTGAATGAAATGAGATGCGAAATATATTTGTTTGGTTTCTGTTCCTGAGGCAGTTCAATATTCAGACCTATTGATAATCCACCTTCTTCATAAGCTCCCTTATTGGCGGCTTCCATTATTCCAGGTCCGCCTCCGGTAATCATAGCATATCCATTTTTTGACAGCAACCTGCCAAGTTTTTCGGCTTCTTTATACCATCTATTTTTTGAGGAAACCCTTGCAGAGCCCCATACAGTCACCGCATTTTTGATATTCTCCAGCGTTTCAAACCCATCAACAAATTCAGACATTATTCTGAATATCCTCCACGATTCTTCTGAATATATAACTTTATTTTTCATTTGATGTTTCAACCCTTTCCACCAGCAGCATCATTCCATCTATTTCCTTAACTTTCACCTTTGTTTGCGACGGTATGGTTTCACCTGAACTTCTTGCTTTCCAGTATTCACCGTGCACATAAACGGTTCCTTCTGGATTTAAATCCGTTATCACTTTACCCTGTTCACCTATTATTCCTTCTTTTCCTGTGGTAATCTTTCTGTGTTTTGTATGTCTTATAAGTATAAGCAATCCTGAAATCAATGAAAGAAGCACGGAATAGATAAGTATAATTATGCCTGAAGTAACGCGAAATTCACTCTGCGGGGATCGGAAAAATAACCAGGTTCCGAGCCCCATAGCTATGAACCCTCCTATTGCAAAGATTCCAACACCCGGTGCAAAAATTTCTGCCAGTAAAAGAATAATCCCTGTTATTATTAAAAGTATACCTGCAATACTCTGTGTAAATGTTTGAAAAGCAAAAAGTGAAAGGATAAGACAAATTGCTCCGACGACTCCAGGCACAGCAAATCCTGGATGAGAAAACTCTATAATAATTCCGAGTATTCCAATAGTCATAAGAAGATAAGCGACGGTCGGATCTCCTATCGTATTCAGTAATTTTTCACCAAAACTTTCTTTGATTTGTTGAGCCTGAATACTTTTTGTGTTCAAAATAATTTTTTTCCCAGAAGCGAGTTTTATTTCTTTTCTGTCAAGTTTGTCAAGCAACTGTTCAATGTCATCCGCAATGAGGTCTGCAACATTGATTTTTACCGCTTCTTCAGCAGAAGTTGAAATACTCTTTCTGACGGCATCTTCAGCCCATTTCTGGTTTCTTCCAGTATGATGACATATGCTTCTGATAAAACTTACGGTATCGTTTACTACCTTTTCCTGCATCGTTTGATCCATTTCTTTTCCGATGCTTACAGGATGAGCTGCACCGATATTTGTGGCCGGCGCCATGGCAACCACATGACATGCAAGTGCTATAAATGTTCCTGCTGAAGCGCACTGTGCACCTCTTGGTGCAACATAACAAATTATAGGTATTTCAGAATTTAAGATTTCCTGTACTATTTTTCTTGTTGAAATAAGCAGTCCTCCAGGTGTATCCATCATAAGAATTAAACACTGTCCCTGCTGTTTTTTTATTGTTGAAATTGCACGTTTTATTTTGTAGTAAACAACGGGGTTAATAGTTCCATCCACTGTTAGCACGTAAATATTGTCAGAAACTTTGTTTATTCCATTGACCGTAACTGGATTAGAAAGCCAGCACGTTAATATGAATAGTATTACCGTAAAAGTATATCCGGTCTTGAAATGCATGTGCCTCCTATTTCAACATTAATTTTCGGCCATTCTGGATGTTCAGTGATAATCATCGGATTATTTTCATTTACAATAATTGTATCCTCTGATTTTGTTCCTGTTATGGAAGGGTTCCATGCAAACGCATATCCAGGTTTTATAATTTCTGAACTTTTTTCCGTTGCTCTGTAATACCTTGTTCTATAACCGCAGGGTCCTCCCTGGTGATGTTTTTCCCATTCTTCTGGATAACCTGTCTTTTTATATGCATCAATTCCTGCTTTAAATGCTTCGCCAACAGTATGGCCCGGTCTTGTTGATAATATGAAAGCTGCATCAACGTCACAAACAGCCTTATGTTTTTTCTGTATTTCCTGTGAGATTTTACTGAAACTTACAAGTCTTGTCATGGATACAATCAATCCTTTTTCATACACGCATACAACAATCATAACATATTTTTCAATTTTCTTATCTGTGGCTATTGGATGTCTGAAACTGGAGATCCTTTCATCAGCAGCAATCAGCAGAACAACAGGTATTGTTCCTTCAGCCCAGAAATTTTCGCTCAATTTTCCAGCAACCTGATTTTCAGTCATACCGGGTTTAATTTCATAGCAGATTTTTGAAACAATCTTACTGACCTTCTGCCCGAGGTTTTTGAATCTTTCAATTTCTACAGAAAGCAGGGGGAGATGCAGACTGTTCAGATCAACAAATTCCAGATTTTCTCCAGGTTTATCTATGCCGATACGTTCACCGGCGATTTTTTTCGCCATATCCAGTAATCCATCATCCTGATACCATAAACATACAATATCATCAACAGGCAAATTTGGAATTTCCTCTTTTTTGATTCTTTCCGATTCTATATTATTAGAAAGCAGATAAATCTTTTTATGTGTCACCAGCAATGAACTTGCACCAAGATCAGTATTTATTGCAACAAAGTTATTTCCTCCCCCTGTAAACCAGGAAAAGTTTGAAACTCTGTTGATGATAACACCACTTAAATTTTTTTGTTCTAACAAACCTTTCAATTTTGTCCATTTCAGTTTAATTTCTTCAGGTTGCATTTTTCCTCCTTTTTTATTAAGATTATTATAACAAAATGCGCACAATTCTAAAAATAAAATTTTTTTAAAGGAGAAATTTTATGAAAAAATCTGTTCTTTTCTTATGCGGTGGTTGGACAGGTCATCAGCCAGAGGAATGTGTTGAATTATTCTCAGACATTATGAAAAAAGAAGGTTTTGATGTTTTTGTTCATAAAAGCCTTGATATTCTTACTGATGCTGAATTTATTTCCGGTTTAAATCTGATTGTGCCTGTCTGGACAGCTGGAAATATAACTGCCGAACAGGAAAAAGGTTTGCTTTCAGCGGTTCAATCAGGAACCGGTATTGCTGGATGGCATGGGGGAATGGGTGATGCATTCAGAAGTAACCCATCATACCAATTCATGGTTGGCGGACAATGGGTTGCTCATCCCGGAGGGATAGTTGAATATGAGGTTGAAATAGTGAAACCCCAGGATCCTGTTGTTGAGGGGATCAAAAACTTTAAAATAAAGTCAGAGCAGTATTATATGCATATTGATCCATCAAATGATGTTCTGGCAATAACGAGGTTTACCCGTGATACTGTGCCATGGATAGACAACTGTACCATGCCTGTTGTCTGGAAAAGAACGTTTGGAAAAGGGAGGGTTTTTTATTCCTCTCTCGGGCATGTGAGGACCGATTTTGATGTTTTCGAAGTGAGAGAGATTACAAGAAGAGGACTTTTGTGGGCTTCAAAATAAGAAAGGAGGCAAAATGAAGATTTATATATGCACAGACCTGGAAGGAGCAACCGGAGTTTTTAAGTGGAATCAGACAAGACCAAATTCACCGGAATTTGAATCAGCGATGAAATTACTTATGGCCGATGTCTCTGCTGTTTGTGAAGGTTTAAAACAGGCAGGTGTGGATGAAATCTATGTTCTTGATGGTCATGATGGCGGAAATAATTTTATTCCGGAGTTCATGATGCCCGGAGTGCGTTATATCACAGGTTGGCCGAGGGGTGGAACTTTTTTTGGACTGGATGAATCCTTTGATGGATTTATTCTGATTGGATATCATGCCATGAATGGAACACCTGGAGGTTTACTTCATCATACCCAGAGTTCAACCGTTGAGGCAAAATATTTCTATGATGGTGTGGAAAGGGGAGAGATTTACCAATGTGCCGTAATTGCAGGACATTACAACATTCCTGTAATTCTTGTCACCGGAGACGAAGCCGCATGCAGGGAAGCAAAAGCAACCTTAGGAGAAGAACTTGTTACTGTAGCTGTAAAAAAGGGCATAGCCAGAGAGGCCGGTATACTTCTTGCTCCGGAAGAAACAAGGCCCATGTTAATTGAGGGTGCAAAGAAAGCGGTAAAAGCACTTCCAAAAATGAAACCGTATAAGGTGAAGTTTCCTGTAAGACTAATAATAAAAAGGCTCGGTCCTGAAGGGACAACGCCTGATAATCCATACTATACTGAAAAAGAATTTGAAATTAATAATGGTCTTGAGATAATAAAGTGGTAGCAGTTGAACATCTGAAGAGTGAAAAAAATGTTTATAGATATACATGTTCATTTGAGAAAATATCCAACATTTTTCAGGAGCGGAAAGCAGAGTTATTCAACTCCTGAGCAGCTTTTGAAAAGGTATGATGAGCTTGAAATAGAAAAAGCAGTTATTCTCCCCGGTGTTTCTCCGGAATGCAGCATTCAGCCGCAAAGCGTGGAAGAAGTTCTGGAAATTTGCAGGCAGTTCCCTGACAGGTTCATACCATTTTGCAATATTGATCCGCGAGTGATAACAAATTCTCCAGATGCGCCTCTGGAGGAGGTTCTGACCCACTATAAAAAACAGGGCTGTAAAGGAATTGGAGAAATAACAGCGAATCTTCCTTTTCTTCATCCTCTTGTTCAGAACTTATTCGAGCATGCAGAGAAAGTTAAGCTTCCTGTACTTTTTCACATTGCACCCAAACTTGGTGGTGTATACGGACTTTATGACGATATTGGTCTACCTCAGCTGGAACAGACACTTCGGAATTTTCCAAACCTTTATTTTCTTGGACACTCGCAACCTTTCTGGGCAGAAATTTCTGAACTCGAGACACCTGCGGATAGATTCGGTTATCCGGATTATCCGATAAGAAAGGAAGGTGTTGTTCCAAAACTGTTCAGAAGGTACGGAAATCTTCTTGGCGACCTTTCTGCATACAGTGGTTTCAATGCTATCTCAAGAGATATTGAGTACGGAATACATTTTCTTAATGAATTTCAGGACAGGCTTTTTTTTGGTACTGATATCTGCGCTCCTGATACTCCGACGCCACTTATTGATTTTTTAAAGAATCTCAGGGATACAGGAAATATATCAAGCACAGTATTTAATAAAATAGCGCGAGAAAACGCTATTAAATTTTTGCATCTCGAAAGTTAAAAAGGATCTTCTGCAAACAAACACTGTTGTTATGATTATTTACACGGTTTTTTTTATCGCTTCTTTCATACAGGCGATCGGTGGATTTGGAGCAGGACTTTTTGCCATACCCCTTCTTACCCTTGTAAACGATCCCAGATTTATCATCCCACCTTTTTCCCTCACAGTGTTTATCTTTAACCTTTTTCTTATTTCAGAAGTACATAAGGATATTGAATGGCAAAAAGTAAAATTGATAGTGATGGGTTCGTTCGCAGGTATACCCTCTGGCGTTTTTTTTCTGAAATACGCAGACCAGGATATGATAAGATTTCTCATATCAGCGTTCACACTAATTCTTGGTTCTATTTTTGCCTGTGGATTCAGGCCTTTAATTAAAGAAAAAAAGGTTTTCTTTTTTGCAAGCGGTTTTTTCAGCGGTATTCTGTCAGGAACAGCAGCGATGGGCGGACCGCCTTTAATATTTCTTATGATGTTACTTGGTATGAAAAAAGAAAGTTTTAGAGCAACGCTGCTTTGTTGTTTTCTTTTTAACGGGATTTATTCAAACACCTTATATTTTGTAAATGGATTTTTTGATCATGAGAATCTAAGAATATTCTTTTTTGGATTTTTGCCTGCGTTTTTTGGAACCATTTCAGGATTAAAATTGAAAAGTTTTATACCGGAGGAAAAATTTAACAAAATTGCTGCTGTTATCGTAATAATGATAGGGATTATCGGGATAGTTAGAAGTATGATGATTCTGTGTACGGATTTTGACATACCAGATTTCGGGAAGTAAAATAATTCACCATGGAAAAACAAACAAAATTTGAAATTTATGATACCACACTCAGAGACGGTGCTCAGGGAGAATCCATTTTTTTCACCGTTCCTGATCAGATAAAAATAGCTGAGAAACTTGATGAGTTTGGTGTTGATTTCATTGAAGGTGGATGGCCGGGTTCCAATCCAAAAGCAGTAGAATTTTTTAGAAAAATGTCTTCAAAAAAACTCAGGCACAGTAAACTTGTTGCTTTTGGTAGCACAAGAAGGAAGAATCTTTCGCCTGAGAAGGACCCATTTCTGAAAGCACTTGTTGAAGCGGGTACAGACATAATAACCATTTTTGGGAAATCCTGGGATTTTCATGTAAGGGAAGTGTTGAAAATTTCTCTTGAAGAAAACCTGGATTTGATAGCAGATTCGATAAGTTTTCTCAGGTCGAGGGGAAAAATTGTATTTTTCGATGCGGAACACTTTTTCGATGGCTACAGAGAAAATAGAGAATATGCAATAAAGACATTACTTGTTGCCCAGGAAAGTGGTGCGGAAAGGATTGTTCTTTGTGATACAAATGGGGGTACCCTTCCTTTTGAGGTGGAGAAAATTGTTCGAAATGTCTGCAGTATTTTAAAAATCCCTGTTGGAATTCATGCTCATAATGATGCCGGCACTGCTGTTGCGAATTCTTTGGCAGCGGTTCATGCAGGTGCAAAACATGTCCATGGAACGATAAATGGATTCGGTGAAAGATGTGGAAATGCTGATCTGACAGCGATTATACCAATTTTGCAGATTAAAATGGGTTTAAAGTGCCTTGAAGAGGAAAAGATGAATCTTCTTACAGAGCTTTCCAGATATGTTTATGAGGTTGCAAATATTATCCCCCCTGGAAATCAGCCATTTGTGGGTTTAAGTGCTTTTGCTCACAAGGCTGGAGTTCATGTGGATGCTGTTAATAAAAATCCCAGAACATACGAACATATTTCACCCGAAAAGGTCGGTAACCAGAGAAGAGTACTTGTTTCAGAACTTTCTGGCAAAAGTACAATACTTCAAAAACTTGCTAAATACGGGATTGAGAAAAGGTCAGAAATTATAAAAGAAATACTTGATACAATCGGTGAGCTTGAAAAAAAAGGTTATCAATTTGAAGCTGCTGAAGCATCTTTTGATTTGATGGTTAGAAAAATTATGGGCATCTATAAAGAACCATTTCATGTTGAAGGCTTCAGAGTTATTGTGGAAGAGAGAAATTCTAAAGTGGTTGCAGAGGCTACTGTCAAAGTCAAAGTTGGCAGGAAAACAGAGTATACTGTTGCTGAAGGTAATGGTCCTGTCAATGCTCTTGATAATGCTTTAAGAAAAGCTCTGTTACCTTTTTACGAGTGTATTTCTCATTTGAAGTTGACTGATTACAAGGTAAGAATTCTGCATCCAGAAAAAGCGACAGGAGCTGTTACGCGTGTGCTTATAGAGTCGATGGATGAAACTGAAACCTGGGGAACCATAGGACTGTCAGAAAATATCATCGAAGCTTCATGGAAAGCACTGGTGGATAGTTTTGCATACAAAATTGTAAAAAGTGTCAGAGACTTCTCTGATTATAAGCATGAGGGATCTGATTCCTGAAAAAACATATCATATCGAGAATATCAAAATCTTACTTTTGATATTTTTTTATAAGAGAATGTAATTGAATCTTCTGTTCGTACAATGCTTTCCCTAACACAATTCCTGATATGGAGATACCGGAATTTACAATCAATTCGATATCTTTTTCAGAACCTATTCCACCGCCTATAATATATTCAATTTCTTTATCAACCTGATTTTTTACCTTATTGATTATATTATCAAATACCTCTATATTGATGCCGGATAATGTACCATCTCTGGTTGTATCAGTAATCATAAATTTAGAAAAACCCTTATCAATAAGTTTTGCAATTATCCAGGATGGCTCAACAGGAATTGTTACCACCCAACCGCTGAGTGCAACTGAATTTCTTGAAACATCCACGCTCACTATTATTCTATTTTTTATGTCTGATTTTAATCTATCAATAAGATCTGGTTCAGGAATTTCCCTTTCAACAACAAACTTCCTGTCAGCAAGAGAATAGGCTTTTGATATATCGCCTATTGTGAAATTTGCTTCAAAAATTTGTGGCAGAACAATTGCGGTTCCCACAATCAAAAAATCAATACCGAGTTCTAAAAGTTGCCTGACTTCATAAATTCTTCTTATACCACCACCAAGTTGAAATGCGCATTCTTCGGTGGCAATCAGATTTCTAACTCTGACAAGATTTCCTATAACATCCAGATCTTCTTTGAGAATCTTTCCATCTCTGGCTCCAAGAAGCGAAACAATATGTACACGTCTGGCACCCTTAATAATAAAATCCTTAACGAGATTTTCAGGGTTCAGTCCATATGAGGTTACCTGTTCAAATCTGCCTTTATGCAACCGAACCACTTTGCTTTTTTTCAGATCAATTGCTGGAATTATCAGCATTTGTTTTCATCCTTTCTGTATACCTGCATTTTGGAAAACCAAGACAACCAATAAATTTTCCATACCTGCTTTTTCTTATCACCAGCCCTTTACCACATTTTGGACATGTTTTTTCAATTTTTTCCACAGTTGTTCTGACTTCGGGTTTTTTGATATTTGAATTCATATCGAGAGAAGCTTTTTCCAGCAAATTTTTGAAGCTACCATAAAAATCTCTCAGCAATTCAGTCCAGTCCTTTTTGCCTTCTGCAATTTCATCAAGTTCTTTTTCCATTTCAGCAGTAAACTGGACATTTATAACATCAGGAAAGTATCTGGATAATGCATCGGATACAGAAATTCCAAGTTCTTCGGGTACAAGAGTTCTTTTTTCTTTTCTTACATATTTTCTCTTCAGCAAAGTGCTGATTGTGGGTGCGTATGTTGAAGGTCTTCCAATTTCAAATTTTTCAAGGGTCCTGATTAAAGATGCTTCAGTATAACGAGGCGGAGGATTCGTTTTTTTCTCTTCCTGTTTCGCTTCCATGATTTCGATTCTATCTCCCTCAGAGATATTTCCCGGAAGATTTTTTTCACCCTCGTCTATTTTTATTTTCCAGAGTTTGGAGAAGCCATCAAAAACAATTCTTGAGCTTGATGCTTCAAAGCCATATCTGCCCGCATTTGCTCTTAGAGTTAATGTTTCAATGTTGGCTGGTTTCATCTGGCTGGAAATAAATCTTTCCCATATCATCTTATAAAGCGCAAATTCATCTTTATTAAGATACTTCTTAATATTATCCGGTATAAAACTGACATGTGTTGGTCTTATTGCTTCATGAGCTTCCTGGGCACTTGAAATGCGAGAAACATAATATGGTGGTTTTTCTGGAAGATAGTTCTTTCCATAGTTTTCAAGAATAAACTTTGCTGCCTGGTTTTGAGCATATCTTGAAACAGAAGGAGAATCTGTTCTCATATATGTTATCAATCCAACTGGTTTTTTTCTTTCAAGAGGGATTCCTTCATAGAGCCGTTGTGCAATGAGCATTGTTTTTGACGATGAAAAACCGAGTTTTATTGATGCTTCTTGCTGAAGTGAGCTTGTAATAAAGGGAGGGTAGGGTCCCATACTTTTGGTTGTCTTCAATACTTCAGAAACAATTAATGGCAGGTTTTTTATTTCACTGACACATTTTTCGGCCTGTTCTTTATTTATTATTCCAGGAGCAGGAATATTTTCACCGTCAATTGAAACAAGGGTCATTGAAAAAATTTTTTCTTTATATTGTGCAGTAATTTTCACGACCCAGTAAGGTTGAGGTTTAAAATCAAGGATTTCTTTTTCTCTTGTAACAATTAATTGAAGTGCCACAGATTGGACTCTTCCAGCCGAAAGTCTCTTTCCAAGCAATGGACTTATGCTGTAACCAACAATCCGGTCAAGAATTCGTCGGGCTTGTTGAGCAGAAACAAGATTCATATCTATCTTTCTTGGATTTTCGAAGGATTCCAGTACAGCCGGTTTTGTGATTTCATGAAATGCAACTCTTCTGACATCATCTATGGGTTTGTTGAGCACAGCCACTGTATGCCATGCAATTGCTTCTCCTTCTCTGTCTTCATCAGTGGCAAGATATATTGATTCTGCGCTATCTGCAAGTTTTTTCAAATAGAAAGCAATCTTCTTTTTTCCGGGTAATATTTTGTATTCTGGATTAAAGGTGGTCAGATCAACGCCAAAAGTGTTTTCGGGTAGATCCCTGATATGTCCCAGAGTGGCTTTCACAATGTATTCAGGACCAAGAATATGACCTATGGTTTTTGCCTTTGCGGGAGATTCCACTATTACAAGTTTTTTCTTCTGCATACGTTTCCTTTCCTGTTTTGCACGATTGCATTATTATAATACTTTTGATAAAATCATTAAATACCCGGGAGGAAAAAATCATGAAATATCTCTGGAGTGGAAGATTCAGAAAAGAATTGCATGAAATGGCAAAAAATTTCACCTTTTCACTTGATATTGATAAAAACCTTGCAATTTTCGATGTTTCCGGTAGTATAGCCCATGCAGAAATGCTCATACGCCAGAAAATTATATCTGTTAGAGATGGAAGAAAAATTACCTCGGGGTTAAGGAAGATTGAGAGTGAAATAAGAAACAATAGATTTGTTTTTGATAAAGATGAGGATATTCATACTGCGATTGAAAGAAGGCTGATTGAAATTATTGGAACTGTGGGCGGAAAACTTCATACCGCCCGTTCAAGAAATGACCAGATTGTGCTTGATGAAAAACTTTTTCTTAAAAACATTCTTCCTGAAATTGAAACCTCAATTAAAATTTTGCAGAAGACTCTGGTCGCAAAAGCCGAAGAATGGCTGGGAATTTATCTACCGGAGTTTACACACCTTCAACCAGCGCAACCGGTTCTTCTTTCTCATCACCTGCTTGCTTATGTTTGTATGCTTGAAAGAGACAGAAAAAGAATGATTGATGCTCTGAAGCGTATAAATATATCTCCTCTTGGAGCATGTGCATGTACCGGGACATCCTTTGACATAGATCCTGAATATGTGGCAAAAAAATTTGGTTTTGAGGAAGTTTTTAGCAACAGTATAGATGCGGTTAGTGACAGGGACTTTATTCTTGAAATAATTTCATCTTCTGGTATATTGATGATTCATCTTTCCAGGATGTCTGAGGAATTGATTTTTTGGCATTCTCCACTAATCAGTTTTGTTGATCTTCCAGAAGAATTCTGCACAGGATCAAGTATAATGCCCCAGAAAAAAAATCCTGATGTTCTTGAATTAATAAGGGGCAGAACATCAACTGTACTCGGCAATATGGTTGGTATATTTTCTCTTATGAAGGGTCTACCTCTTTCATATAACAGAGATTTACAGGAAGACAAAAGATTTCTGTTTGAAACATGTGAAATTTCACATGTTTCGATTTTAATAATGACCGAAATAATCAAAAGAACTGAAATACATGCTGAAAAAATGAAACAGGCATGCAACTATGGCTATATTGAAGCGACTGACATAGCTGAATTTCTTACCAGAAAGGGAGTTCCATTCAGGCAGGCGCATCATATGGTTGCGAGGCTTGTGGAAATATCTATAAAAAAAGGTATACCACTTAAAGACCTTGACGAAAAAACAATAAATGAGATTACCGGTACCAGCGATACTGTCAGGTTTATTAAGAATTTGAATCCGGAAAAATCTATAAATTTGAAGAATTCACCTGGTGGTACAGGCATAAATCAGGTCAAAAAGGAACTGAGAAAATGGAAGAATATCTTGATTTAATATCAGAAGGCATTTACAGGTTTGAAAAAGGCAGATTGTTTATTGAAGATGTTTGCGCTGAAGAAATCTGTGCTAAATTCGGGACCCCTGTGTATGTTTATAGTTCAAATTATGTGAAAACGCAGATTAATAAAATTTGCAATGCTTTCAGAAAAGTATCACCTCTGGTCTGTTATTCAATGAAAGCCAATAGTAATATGGGAATTTTGAAAATTGTTAAAGAATCAGGGTGCGGTGTTGATATTGTTTCTGGTGGTGAAATGATGAAAGCGTTAAAAGCGGGATTTAATGCAAAAAAAATAGTTTTTGCCGGAGTCGGGAAAACCCGAGGGGAAATAACGGACGCTTTAAAAAAGGGAATATATCTTTTTACCGTTGAAAGTATTGAGGAGTTGAAAGCTATAAATGAAACTGCAGGAAATATGAGAAAAATTGTCAGCGTCAATCTGCGAATAAATCTTGATGTTGATGTGGATACCCATCACTATACAAAAACGGCGAAGAAAGAAACAAAATTTGGAATGCCAGAAAATCAGGTAAGGTCGATTATTAAAAACAGGAGAAATTTCCGACATATAAATATATCAGGGATACAGTTTCATCTTGGTTCAAATATAAAAAGCTCTGTATTTTATATTAAAGCTCTCAGAAAACTCAAAAATTTTCTGACGGATATAAATTTTACTCCATCAGTGATTGATATCGGTGGTGGTTTTGGTATCCAGTATAGAAATGAACCGATAGAACCAATAGAAGATTTTGGTAAGAAAATCTGTGATTTCTTTGTTAAGAATTTTCCCGATGTTTTGATGATAATTGAACCTGGAAGATTTATTGTGGGAAACGCCGGGATTCTTCTCACCCGTGTAATATACAATAAAAAAACAGCCCACAGGAATTTTTTGATAGTTGATGCCGGTATGAATGATTTGATCAGGCCATCTCTTTACGGGAGTTATCACGAAATTTTCCCTGCCGCATTAAAAAAAGGGAAATCTGTTAAATATGATATTGTTGGGCCCATCTGTGAAACAGGTGATTTTCTCGGAAAAGACAGGAAGTTGCCCGGCAATCTGACTTCCGGGGATGTTATTGCGGTTATGAGCGCCGGAGCATATGGTTTTTCGATGAGTTCCAATTACAATGGAAGAGTTCGCGCAGCAGAGGTTATGGTATCGTGTGATAAGGTGATATGCTGTCGGGAGCGTGAAAGAGTTGAAGATTTGTGGTCCAAGGAAGTTTAAACTCACTTTTTAATTTTTTCTTTCAGTCTTTCCAGAAGTGTTTCCTCGTCAGGAATATTTTTCAGATTTAATTGAACGTCTCTGAATGCGTCAATACAGGCTCTTATAATTGAATTTTTTGTTATTCTTTCTTTTTTGAACTGGCGATCCCTGTTTTTTAAAATTTCCCTTTGCAGCTGATCTAAAAATGCCAGATGCTGTTCAGAAAAAGGCACGGTTAACCTGACTTCAAAAGTTTGAAATTTTGGTATATCAGGTTTTCCAATTTTAGTTCTTTTTTCTTTTGTTCCTTTTTTTGTTTCCGGTATAGTTGTGGTTATCCAGCTCAGTGGGTCTTTTCCCAATCCGCTTTTTTTCATGTTTACCTCCCATTAAAATCTCTCTGGTTAATTTTTTATAATCTTCTGCTCCATGTGAGTTTGGAGCAAATTCAAATATTGTCTGACCAAAGCTCGGGGCTTCGGCGAGCTTTACATTTTCTCTTATTTTGGTTCTGAATACTTTCTCACCAAAATGATTTACTGTTTTCTCAGCCACTTCTCTGCATATATTTTTTCTTTTATCAAACATTGTTATCAACACTCCAGAAATATGAGTTGCTGGATTTATTCTTTCAGTGACTATTTGAATTGTTTGAACAAGTTTTGTCAAACCTTCAAGGGCAAAAAATTCAGCCTGAATGGGTATTATTACTTCTGAAGCAGTTGTGAGAGCATTAAGCGTTAACAGTCCCAGTGATGGTGGACAATCAATAAGTATATATTCGGGATTTTCTTTTGATTTTTTGAGGGCTTCTCGCAGGACAATTTCTCTCCCTATCGTGTTGACCATTTCTATTTCAGCACTTGCAAGTTCAATCTTGGCCGGAAGAAGCAAAAGATTTTTTACATGCGTTGCAATAATGACATCGTCAATCAAAGTTTCATTGATCAAAACATCATAAATTGATTTTTCAGGCTTAAATGGTTCAAAACCAAGATGAATTGTTGTATGTGCCTGTGGATCCAGGTCCACAAGAAGAACTTTATGTCCTGCTTGTGCCATTGCTGCTCCGACATTTACAACTGTGGTTGTTTTTCCTGAACCTCCTTTCTGATTTATAACAGCAATCCTTCTCACTTTATCTCCTTATGAAGTTCAGAACTTATAATATGAGGATTATTTTATTTTTAGAATCAATTTCTGTCAAATGAAACTTTTGTTTTACTTTCTTGGTCAAATTGTTGAATTTTTGACAATACGAACATTTTTCAGTAAAATTATTTGTCTAAAAATGGGCCGCTAGCTCATCTGGCAGAGCACCGCCCTTTTAAGGCGGGGGCAGCAGGTTCGAGTCCTGCGCGGCCTATTTTTTTCAAAACCATCCTCATGACTTGAAAAATTTATCTGCGATACTAAAATAAGTTTTATAGACCTTCAGGAGAAAATTTATGTTTCATGCCCCTGGTTTTGGCAGGATGGGTAGATTTAATCCGGATATAGACGATGACAGGAAAAGCAGTATTCGCATCACAAGGCTTTTCAGATACCTTAAACCCTATAGATATCAGTTCCTTTTTGCTCTATTGATTTCGGTATGTGTGACCGCACTAAATCTTGCTCCACCAAGAATTATCGGAATAATAATAGACAGTGCACTGGTTGAGAAAAACATGGTCAGGCTGTTTGTATTGTGTTTTACCCTTCTTATAATTTATGTGGCTGTAAATGTTTTGAACGGGATAAAAATATTTCTGATGGGTAAGCTTGGTCAGAGAATAACCTATGATCTCTGGCAGGAGGTCTACAGAAATGTTCAACGTCTCTCCTTCAAATTTTTCGACGAAAACCAGACCGGCAATATCATGTCAAGAATTACCAGCGACATTACAGCAGTAGAAAGAGTTGTTGTTGATGGGCTTGATACAGCCATTATTGCTTCTTTAACCCTGCTGGGAATATCAGGCATGCTTTTCTGGATGAACTGGAAACTTGCTTTGATTACAATGATTCCGATACCTTTACTTGCCTTTATGGCATATCTTATCACTGTAAAAGCTCATGCGATATATAGAGAGGTCAGAAGAAAGATGGGGGAAATAAGCGCCCTTCTTCAGGATAGTATTTCGGGAATAAGGGAAACAAGAAGTTTTGTAAGAGAGGATTATGAAATAAGCAGATTGGACACTAGAAGCAGTGAATATATTAAAACGAATATTCAGGCAATAAAATTATGGTCAACTTTTTCTCCTGCAATTATGATAACAACAGCTTTTGGAACCGTTCTCGTTCTTTTTTTTGGTGGCAGGATGGCAATTATAAACCAGAATATTAGCACAGGACAGATTATTTCATTTCTTTTTTATCTCAACCTTTTTTATGGTCCGATACATCAGCTGAACATGGTAAACCATATGCTTCAACATGCCAGGGCTTCAAGTGAAAGAATTTTTGAAATTATTGATGCTAAATCTGATGTAATAGAGACAGAGACACCTGTACCAATTAAGAAACCCGTGAGGGGTGATGTGGTATTTGATAACGTTTGTTTTTCATATAAACAGGGAGTGGAGGTTCTTCATCGGGTCAGTTTTATTGCAAAGGCTGGAGAGACTGTGGCTCTTGTGGGTCCAACAGGCGCAGGAAAAACCACAATTATAAATCTTATTCCTCGCTTTTATGACGTTGATTCAGGACAGATACTTATTGATGGGGTTGATATCAGGAAATACAGATTGAAAGATCTCAGAGAAAACATTGGCATTGTTATGCAGGAACCTTTTCTTTTTAACGGAACAATTATGGAAAACATTGCCTACGGAAGGCTTGATGCAAAGTTTGAAGAAATAATAGAAGCGGCGAAACTGGCTAACGCCCATGATTTCATAGTAAAACTTCCAGAAGGTTATGAACATCAAATAGGCGAGAGAGGTATCAAACTTTCAGTTGGAGAGAAGCAGCGTATTGCAATTGCAAGGGCAATATTGAAAAATCCTCCAATACTGATATTTGATGAGGCAACATCGTCTGTTGACAATGAAACTGAAGCTTTGATCCAGGATGCAATTTCAACATTGCTCAGGAACAGGACATCCTTTGTCATAGCCCACAGGTTGTCCACCGTGATGAATGCTCACAAAATTCTTGTGATAAATGCCGGTGAACTTGTCGAAATAGGTACACATAGCCAGCTGCTTGCCAAAGGTGGGTTTTACGCCAAACTTTATGAAATTCAGTTTAAAAAAACAGCAACCTTTGTTCAATGAAGGATGAAAAATTAAACTGAATCTGGTTTCCTTTAACAGGGGGTAGACCATGATAGAAGCATCAAACCTTAAGGCAGGCAGTTTCATCAAAAAAGACAATGAGATTTTCAGGGTTCTTGAAGTGGAAACCAGGGCCGGGCAGGCTCGGTTTTCAAGCCATGTTCATGCAAAGCTTCAAAATGTAAAAACTGGTAAAATTCTGGAGATGAAACTGGTTCTTGAAGAAAAGCTGGAAGATATTTCACTTGATATCGTGGCTCTTGAATATCTTTATTCTGAGGGAGAAAATTTTTGTTTCATGAACCCACAGACCTATGAACAGTTTGAAATTCCCGGATATATGCTTGGAGGTTTCAGAGAGTTTTTGAAAGAAGGTTTATCACTTAAGTTTGAATTTTGTGGTGGAATACCTATTGGCGTTATAATACCGGAGACAATCGAATTGAAAGTTATAAGTACTGGTAGCGGTATTAAGGGTGAAACCGATGCCACGTATAAAAGCGCTGTACTGGAAAACAGTATAGAAGTAATGGTTCCTCAGTTTATAAAACCAGGTGATGTTATAAGGGTTTCAACTTCAACAAAGCATTATGTTGAAAGGGTCCACAGTTAGATTATTTGCTAAACTTGAAAAATTACCATAACATAATAAACAGGGAAAAATCGTATGATTCAGGGTGTGAAAATAAAAAAACTTTGTTTCATGGCAGATGAAAGGGGCAGGCTTCTTGAAATCCTGAGAAGTGATGATTCTATTTTTGAAAAATTTGGACAGGTTTATATTACCACATGTTATCCCGGAATAATAAAAGCGTGGCATCTTCATAAAAAACAAAATGATAACATGGTTGTTATTTCCGGTATGGCAAAAATAGTCCTCTATGATCAAAGAGAGAAAAGTCAAACCTATGGAGAAATAAACGAGTTTATTTCAGGTGATTATAATCCTTTGCTTGTTCATATACCAGCAAATGTATATCATGGATTTATGTGTGTTTCGAACGAAGAAGCAATATTGATAAATATACCCACGAAACCTTATAATCCAAAATTACCTGATGAATACAGGCTTCCATTTGATTCTGAAGAAATTCCTTACAAATGGGAAAGGAAAAATCGTTGATGAAAGGTGTGATTCTTGCCGGTGGACTTGGAAGTCGTCTTTATCCGCTGACAAAGGTAACAAACAAGCACTTACTTCCGGTTTATGACAGACCAATGATTTTTTATCCTCTGGAGACTCTTGTAAAAGCAGGGATAAAGGATATTATGGTGATAACCGGAGGTACATCTTCAGGAGATTTTTTACGTCTGCTTGAAAATGGGAAAGACTTCGGGCTTGAACATCTCACATATGCCTATCAGGAAGGTGAAAAAGGTATTGCGCATGCCCTTGCTCTTGCAGAACATTTTGCTGCGGGTGAAAAGATTATTGTTATGCTTGGAGATAACATTGTGGAAAAGGATATCTCCGGTGAAGTGGGAATATTCAGCAACCAGAAAAAGGGAGCAAGAATATTATTGAAAGAAGTTGATACACCCCAGAGATTTGGAGTTGCCGAGATAGAAAAGGATAGAATTATAAGAATTATCGAAAAACCTTCTATTCCACCGACAAGATTTGTTGTGATCGGTATTTATATGTATGATAATCAGGTTTTTGATTTTATAAGAACGCTCAAACCATCTTCAAGAGGTGAGCTGGAAATTACAGATGTCAATAATCGTTATATAGAGAAAGGTGAAATGACTTATGGGATTCTTGATGGTTGGTGGACAGATGCAGGAACCTTTGATTCTTTGTTGAGAGCAAACATTCTTGTTGCAAAACAGAGATCATCAGAATGAAAATAGCCGTTACCGGTGGGGCAGGTTTTATAGGTTCGAATTTTGTTTCCTTTTTCTGCGAGAAACATCCGGAAATAGAACTCTATAATCTGGATAAGATGACTTATGCTGCAAATCCCATGACGCTTTGTTTTCTTAAAAAGTACAAAAATCATAAATTTTTCAGAATTGATATATGTGATGCCAGGGATATGGAAGATATAATAAAAGACTGTGAGACGATAATTCATTTTGCAGCAGAGACCCATGTTGACAGGTCCCTTAATAATGCAGAGAATTTTTTGATGACAGATGTATTCGGGACATTCAGAATCCTGGAGTTAATAAGAAAGACAAAAACAGTGAATAAATTTATTCATATTTCAACCGATGAGGTTTATGGCAGCATTGAATCAGGTTCTTTTACTGAAGTTTCTCCACTGAATCCAACAAATCCATATGCTGCAAGCAAGGCAGCAGCTGATATGCTGGTACTTTCTTATGTAAAATGCTACGGGATACCGGCTCTGATAGTCAGATTCACAAACAACTTCGGTCCTTTTCAGCATCCTGAAAAATTTATTCCTCTTGCAATAACCAATGCTATTGAAAACAAAAAAATCCCTCTGTATGGTGATGGAAGACAGGTGCGTGACTGGCTTTTTGTCCAGGATACATGTCAGGCTATAGAAATTTTACTCAGCAAAGGAATTCCTGGTAATATCTATAATGTTTCTGCCCATCAGGAAAAACAGAATATAGAAGTACTTCGAACGATTTTGAAATTACTCGGAAAGGATGAAAGTTTGATAGTTTATGTTCCCGACCGAATAGCACATGATAGAAGGTACAGTTTGAACTCTGAAAAGATAAAGAATCTTGGATTTCAACCATATTATGATTTTGAGAAAGGGATTGAAAAAACAGTTGAATGGTATGAAAAGAATCAGCAGTGGTGGAAAAAATTAAAAAACAGTCATGAGTTTCAGGAATATTATAGAATCAAATATTCCGGATTATGAAAATTCTTGTTACAGGTGGAACAGGACTTGTTGGCAGATACCTTTCAAAAATCCTGAAATCAGAAAATTCAATTTTTCTGTCACGCAGGGATTGTGATATTACATCTTTCCCCGAAGTGAAGGATGTTTTCTTCAGAGTAAAGCCAGATGTTGTTTTTCATCTTGCTGCATTCACTGATGTTGACGCTTCAGAGTACGATCCTGTTTCTGCGCTAAAAACCAATGTCACAGGTACCAATAATATTGCTCTTATGGCAGGGAAAACAGGTTCTTATGTTATTTACGTAAGCACGGATTTCGTTTTTAGCGGTGAGAAGAAAAAAAAATATACTGAAAAAGATCAACCGTATCCTTTATCAATATATGGAAAAACCAAATTTGAAGGAGAACTTATTGTTTCGACGATTTGCAGAGAATACTGTATAGTCAGGACATCAAGGGTTTTTGGTAAAGATGGTAGAAATTTTGCAAGTTGCCTTCCACAAAAACTTCTGAGAAAGCAAAAGCTCATGATAACAACAGACCTTATAAATTCACCAACTTATGCAAAAGATCTTGCAAAAGCCCTTCTGGATATTTCATCAGCAAGATTTTCCGGAATTATACATTTCTGTAATGATGGACAATGCAGCTGGTATGATTTTGGATTATATATCTGTGAACTGTTACGAATTGATAAGTCTTTACTCATACCCGTCAGCAGCAAAAATTTTTCAAGTTCACAGGCAACACGTCCTGACTTTTCGGTTCTGGATACCTCTTTGTTTTCCGGTGTGTTCTATAAACCGAGATCATGGCAGGAAGCCGCTTCAGAATACATAAGAAGTGAAATTAAAGCTGAAGCCTGTTGAGTATTTATTTGAGTAACAGAATATTTCAATTCTTGCTTTCTTTCCTGATAGTTCCTTGACTGAAAGATCATTTTTTTTTATAATAAGTAGAACTCAGAAGGTTATAGCCCCTATCGACTAGCGGCCTAGGTCACCACTCTTTCAAGGTGGTAGCGCCGGTTCGATTCCGGCTGGGGGCGCCAGTCACACAAGGGAAAATCTTGGAAAATATATGGGTTGCCAGCTGGAAACACTGTGATTGGGTTGGAAAAATCGACCTCATACTTCTTGGTTTACTTTCGATCTATAGTTGGGCTATTATGATTGACAAATTCATTCTTTTCAAAAGAATCAAAAAAGCAAATAAGGTATTTCTTAACAATTTCTATGACGGGAAAATGTCAGGTGTTCCGGGTTCTCCGTGGTCAAGGATACTTAATAAACTTCTTAAAGAAAAAGCAAAACAGGATATTTCCCGGGAAAATCTTTTGAACCTGTTAAAAAGATACGCGAATGAAGAAATACTGGGTATTGGCAGCAGAATTGATTTTCTTCTTTCAATTTCTGCCGTTGCTCCTTTTATGGGATTACTCGGTACAGTCTGGGGAATTCTTATGTCCTTTCACAGAATAGGAATAACAGGTACCTCTTCGGTTTCGATCATTGCATCTGGTGTTTCTGAGGCATTGATCGTGACATTTGTCGGCCTTATTGTTGCAATACCTGCTGCTCTTGGATACAATTATCTGGATGGTGAATTAAAAAAAATTAAGATGCAGGGAGAAGAAGTACTCAGCACTTTTTACACGGTAATAAGATAAATGAGACAGGACAGATTTTTCGTTATGGAACAACAGGAAAATGCCCTTAATAAAATTAATATTATCAATTTTATTGATATAGCGTTGGTCCTTGTTATTATTCTTTTGATGGTTTCTCCAATGATTGAGCAGGGGATGGAGGTGAAATTACCTGTTTCTGGTCCCAGCAAAATGGCGGTAGAAAAAAGCATAATCCTTACCATTGCAAAAGGCGGGAAAATATTCTGGGGCAATAAAGAAATTAATGTTAAAAATCTTGAATCTGTTGTACTTAATACAGTTTCGCAAAATCCTGAGCTTGGAATTGTAATAAAAGGAGATAGAGATATCACATATCAGGAAATAATCACTGTGATAGATATCTTAAAACGTGCTGATGTCAGGAAAGTTGGTCTTGCGACAGAGGCACAACCGGTAAAATGAAAAAATCTTTTACGATTTCATTTTTTATGCATGCCCTGCTGTTATTACTCCTTGTATATAATCACGAAAGCAAGAAGGATAAAACCTCTGATGTTTATGTTGTGGATTTACTCAATATACCCACCAGCATAGAAATTTCAAACCATGTACTTCCATCAATTGCGGGCGAATACGCTGAAGCATCAATAATTGAAAAAAAACATGGAATATTTCCCACCGGTCGAGTAAGTCATAAAGAAACCTTAGGAAAAACAGGAGACACAGAAGAGACTTTTTCTCCTGATGAATATATGGCCGAGGTGAAAAGGAAGTTAGGTTTAACAGATTCTTCTACTCGTACAGGTGGCGAAACACCTGCTGACCAATCATCCACCCAGCCTGTTATCGCACAGAAAAAATCATCTCTGGCTTCAAAAATTTTTCCACTGACAAACAATGAAAATTCAACAGGTTTAGCTGTTGGTTTTCAGGGATCAGCACTTCCCTCAGGTAATATTATTCCACTTGATTATATTGAAAAGATTAAAACAACTCTGCAGAGAAAATGGTTGTTACCTGAGGGTAAAAACTATTCTCTTACATCTGTTGTTTCATTCAGATTGAAAAAAGATGGAACAATAACTGATATTTACCTTGAGACAGGTTCAGGGTTGAAAAACTTTGATGAGAGTGCGCTGAAAGCTGTAAAGGATACAGGAAAGCTGGATCCACTTCCAGCCACTTACAAACTTGATTATCTTGATATAACAGTTAAATTTAGCATGAGGGGGATAGAATGACAAAGCATTTGATGCTTATTTTTATATGCTTGCTGGCTTCAGTTAATCTGCATGGGCAGAGTAAGATCACGATCGAAATCACCTCGTCTTCTGAAATGAGAATGTCCGGTGTTCTTCTTTTTGAGGGCAAAAAGGGTTTGTTCATTGAAGAGTTTTCATCACAGCTGGCAAAAGACCTGAATAATTCTGACTGGCTGGACATAAAGGACATAATATTTAAGGAAACAACGGCTATTCAATCAGAGATTGATATGGTTTTTGCAAAGTACAACGCCAGAGTTTTGATTGTTTGCAGGATAAAAGATAAGATGGAAATTGCAGTTTATGACACTTTTGATAGGTCTTTTCTGTTTGAATTCAGGAAAGATATCGGGAAATCACCGATTGTTCTCGCACATGCTGTATGTGACGAGATTATTTATCGCCTCACCGGGAAACCAGGTATAGCAAGCAGTAAGATTCTTTATGTTAATCAAAAAAATGATACATATAACATTATGATGGCTGATTACGATGGTTCAAATGCAATCAGCATTTTATCCGCCAACTACATAATAAACTATCCCAGATGGTTCCCTGGGATGAAGAAAATTGTTTTTCTGTCTTACAGGAATACATTTCCATCTCTTGAATTGCTGGATTTGAAAACAGGGCAGATTGAAACATTTATTGCAGAACCAGGATTGAATGCCTGTATTTCATTTTTTACAGATCAGGATGCCGCAGCGGTTGTTTTGAGCAGAAGTGGGAATCCTGATTTATATATTGTAAATCTTAAAGGAAATATTATCAGGAGAATTACTGAGAAAAAGGGTCTCAATGCATCTCCGTCTGTTTCTCCGGATGGTAAAAGTATTGCATTTGTGTCAGACAGGGATGGAAAAACAAGATTATGGGTTATGGATTCTTATGGATTGAATACCAGAAAACCTGACATACCTTCAAATTATATAACTTCACCATGCTGGTCACCTGACGGTAGATATCTTGCGTATGCCGTGAGGTATGGTAGGGAAATGTTCATAGAGGTTTATGACTGGAAGACGGGTGAAAGAAGAATACTTACTAAAAACATTTCATGGAGTGATGCTCCTGCCTGGGCTCCGGACAGCAGACATATCCTTTTCACACGACAGGAAAAATATATTAAATCCCTGTGGGTTGTGGATATGATCAGTCTCAGAATGAAAAAAATAACTGATAACTCATGGAGTGGTTGCTGGGCAATCCGTTGACAAAATAGACAGTTTTGATATAATCACTCAACAAAGGGGGCGAATGTGGAAAAAATTAAGATAACATCAGTAATTGGCATTTCTATTTTGTTTATCATAATTTTTGGCTTATCAGGTTGCTGTCCTTATTCAAAGAAGAAGACTTCGCCAGTTGAATCAAAACAAGCACTGGAACAACCTTCTGAACAACCTGCCCGAAAGCCATCGACACAGCCGGATGTCACAACGCGAGAAATTCCCGGTGTAGCAACCCCAACAGAAGTGGCGACTGCTACCACCGGTGGTGAGATTCCACCTGTAAAGTCAGCAGAACAACCGAAATTTGTGGAACCCGCGCGGGATGTTCAGCACATATTTCAGCCTGTCTATTTTGATTTCGACAGGTATGAAATAAAAACATCTGAACAGGGTAAACTGAAAACACTTGCTGAGTATCTTAAGCAAAATTCAGATGTTTCAATCCTTATAGAAGGTCACTGCGATGAACGAGGAACAGACGAGTATAATCTTGTTCTTGGTGAGAAAAGGGCATTAAGCACCAGGAATTTTCTTGTTGGTCTTGGTATTTCTCCAAAAAGGCTTTACACTATAAGTTATGGAGAAGCACAGCCTGCAGATCCCGGGCATAATGAGGAAGCATGGGCTAAAAATAGAAGAGCCGAATTCAAAATAAAACAATGAGAAAATGAAGAAATCGCGCTTTTTCCTGGTAATAACATTTTTATGTTTGGTGTTTGCCGGTTGCACGACAATTGCGAATAAAGAAGACCTGGATTTGCTCGGGACCGAAATAGACCAGAAGCTTGCAGCCAGCGAAGCTAAAATTTCGAAAAGGTTTCAGGAAATTGATAGCAGGATCGAAAGTATGCAGCAAACAATACAACAGCAGCAGGCAGTTCTTCTCAGTGTTTCTGAGGACACCAAAGGGCAGATAAAAGAATTAAAAATTGCTGTTGATGACACCCTTCAGAATCAGAGAAAAGAATTTGAGCTTTTCAAAAAAGGACAGGAAGAGAAAAATGGTCTGTTTAATCAGGAAATAGAAGCAGTAAAAAAATCTCAGAATGAATTGATAAGAACATCAATATCCCTTACTGATTCAATGGTTAATTTTCAAAAAGACCTTCTTGCTGTCAAAACATCGATGCAGCAAATCGCCACAGAATTTGATGCTGTTAATACCAAAAATTTTGTTCAGGAAAATGAGATTGTCAATCTGAAAAAATACTATGATGGACAGATAGAGACATTGCTTAAAGAAATTGTAAGACAGGAAAGCGAAATTTTTTTGTTAAAACAGGCTCTTTTAAAAAAACAAACAGCCCATGAAAACACCGAGGTTCAACCCGCAAAAACTGCAGATTCCCCGACGAAGTATTATGCAGTAAAAAAAGGTGATACTCTTTCTTCCATAGCAAAAAAATATGGTACCACCACTAAAAAACTGCGGGAGATCAATAATATGAAAAAAGATGATATTATAATCGGGCAGAAACTTTTGATTCCATGATAGAGTTTATCGTTTTCTTTATCGGTGCATGTTTTGGCAGTTTTATTAATGTCTGTGTATATCGTATGCCAAGGAATAAATCAATTGTTTCCCCTGGTTCATTCTGTCCGAAATGCCGTCACGCAATAAAATGGTTTGATAACATTCCCATAGTGAGTTATATCATTCTGTGGGGTAGGTGTCGCTATTGCAGGAGAACCATTTCGCCGAGATACCCCGTAATTGAAATCTCCACCGGTATTTTAACTCTTTTGCTTTTCCAGAAATTCTGGATATCTGGTTTTTACTGTACATTTTTGTTCTATTTTATTTTTGTGATGGGGCTTATAATTATCAGTGGCATTGACTTTGAGACATTTCTGGTTCCGGATATAATTGTGTTACCCCTTATTCCGCTTGGACTTCTTGGCGCATTTTTATGTGAAAGTTTTTTCATTTCACAGGGCAGCATGTGGAATATTTTTACTCGGGTCACATACAGTCTGACGGGTGTAATTATCGGTGCATTGATTGTTGCATTTCTTATGATAATAGGAAAGATTGTCTGGAAGAAAGAGGCGATGGGTGGTGGAGATTTAAAGTTGCTTGCTGCTATAGGGGCTTTTCTCGGATGGAAGGGTGTTTTCCTTTCCATATTTTTCGGTTCAATAATGGGTACTATAATAAGTTTGCTGTTAATATATTCAAAGAGGAAAAAATGGGATGATTATGTGCCATTTGGTCCTTATCTTGCAATAGGCGCCATAATTGCTATACTGTATAAAGGTAATTATTTTCTTTCACTTTACTTCATCCCCTGACCATGAGTGAAGTGATTCTTGAACTGGTTGAAGAGTTCTTTCAACAGAGAAAATTTTTTACAGCAAGGCATGGAAACCTTGTACTGGTGAGAAAGATAGGAAAAGAACTGGAGGGTTCTGATACAGGTTTTATTCTTGACGAAACATCTATCCAGAATATATCGCTTGCAGTCGTGAAGGCGCTTGCCTGGCATACCTGCAAGATTACCACAAGAATTCTTGAAACATTTCCTGAGATTGTAGAATTTGCCCGGGAAGAACAAACAAGGAGATTTACTGAATGGTTTAAAGGAGAGCCTTTCATAAAATTGCTGATAATTCCTCAGTTACCTGCCCACGCAGATCTGAGAGATAGGGTGATGAAAAAACTTGAGGATACAGGTATTAACCATATAATGACGATTCCCTCGATTATCTCGGGGGTGATTGAGAGAATAGAACCAAGAAGGATATATACTTCACCAATCTGTGATCTTTTAAGGATTCTTAAGTTTTATAAAATAATTTCTTCAGCACGGGAACAAATGGAATTGCCTCTTCGCTAATCATGCTATTGCCAGAAACTTCAGTTGGAATGATTCCTGGTGTGGGTCCTCAAAGAACTAAATATTTTAACAGGCTGGGTATTAATACTGTTAGAGACCTGCTGTTTCATTTTCCCAGAAAGTATCTTGATAGAAGACAGGTAAAAAAAATAAGTGAAATGATACCCGGAGAAACTGTGTCGTTCAGGGGCGAAATCATCGCGGTCGAAAAAAAACGGTTGCGACGGATTTCTCTGATTAGATTTGCCGTATCGGATGGCACAGGAACAATCTTTCTTGTTTTTTTTAATCAGGAGTATATCCTGAATATACTGAAAACAGGATTAAGAATTTTTGTTTATGGGAAACTTGAACAGTATAATGAAACTCTTCAGGTGAACAATCCTTTATTTGAAATCATAGAGGAAAGGAAAAGACTCGACTACATTCTTCCAGTTTACTCCATTACTTCAGGGGTATCACAGAACCTTATCAGAAAATGTATAAGATATGCAATAAAAAATCTGCAAAACTTTGTTCCCGACATTTTGCCACTTGAAGACAGAATCAGATTGAAAATTTCCAATATGAAACATGCCATCACAAATATACATTTTCCAAAAAACCAGATAAACCTTGAAGTGGCAAGAAGATATTTGATTTTTGATGAATTTTTTAAACTTCAGATTGGTCTCATATATAAAAAACTTGTTGCCAGCGGACCTTTTCAAGCAGGAGCGGAAAATAAATTCGGAAGTTCATCAGTTCATAACTTTGAGAAGATGCTGCCCTTTAAGTTAACGCAGGAACAGATTAAGGTTATGAATGAAATTCTGGATGATTTGAAATCCGGTAGAATATTGAATCGGCTTCTTCAGGGAGAGGTTGGTTCAGGTAAAACAGTGGTGGCGATATTTTTTCTATGGCTTTTTGCGGCTGAAGGACAACAGGGTGTGTTTTTGGCGCCGACAGAAATTCTCGCAGAGCAGCATTATTTTAACTGGCATCCTTTTTTTCTTTCCTGTGGTATTGAATGTGGTTTGTTGACAGGTGCTCTTCCGGGGAAAATGAAAAAGGAAATAATGAAGAGAATAGAAAATAATGAGCTGAAAATAATATTTGGAACTCACGCGCTTTTGAATGAAGAAATCAACTATCCACAGATTAAAGCAATTGTTGTCGATGAGCAACATAAATTTGGTGTTGAGCAGCGGAATTTAATTCAGAAAAGAGCAGGACAGATACATTATCTTGCTATGAGTGCAACCCCTATCCCAAGAAGTATCGCATTGACGCTTTATGGCAATGTCGATCTTTCAACTATTGGAACTCTGCCAAAGGGTAAAAGAAATGTTATCAGTTATTTGTTCAGAAATGAGGAGATGGAAAAGGTATATGATTTTATCAGAAAACAGATCCATGAAAAGAAACAGGGATATTTCGTTGCGCCCACCATTGAAAGTTCGGAAGAATCATCAGTAATATGTCATTACAACAGTCTATCAAGCATTGTGGGTTCTGATAATATTGGATTGTTACACGGCAGGTTATCCGGTGAGGAAAAATCGTCTGTTATTGAAAAATTCAGAAATAAGCAGATTTTTTTAATTGTTTCGACGACAGTTATTGAGGTTGGTTTAGATGTCCCTGATGCAAACTTTATCATCATAGACCAGGCCGAAAAATTCGGGTTATCTCAGCTTCATCAGATGCGGGGCAGAGTGGGAAGAAGTGGCGATACAGGATATTGCTTTTTAATCTATCACGCAGAAGATTCTGAATCTCTTAAGCGACTTGAATCTTTTCTGGAAATAGAGGATGGACTTAAGCTTGCAGAAATAGATCTGTCTCTTAGAGGTCCAGGAGATTTACTCGGCGTGAGGCAGCACGGGGTTTTGCCCCTTAAAATTGGAGATATTATTAAGGATATAGAACTTCTTGCAGAAGCCCGTAAAGAAGCAGAGAGAATCTTAAAAAATCGTCTGTATTTAAGTGAAAAATACTCAAAAGTCAGGGAATATATCCAGCAGTGTACCAGTACAAAAATAGTTGATTAATAATGGATAAAATAAGAATTGCTGTGCTGATTCCGGCACATAATGAGGAAAAGGTAATTGGAAGGTTAGTTAGCGAGGTCCGAAAATTAATCCCATCTGTCTATGTTATTGATGATGGTTCCAGTGATGCTACTTCTTCGGTTGCGGAAAGACATGGTGCGGTTGTGATAAGACACCTGCAGTGTATGGGTAAAGGAGCAGCATTGAAAACCGGTTTCAGGCAACTTCAGGATCTCCAATTTGAAGTCATCATAACCATGGACGGTGACGGTCAGCATTCTGTTTCAGATTTGCCTGTTTTTATTGAAGCAATAGAAAGAAAGAAGAAAGCGGGTATTATTGTTGGAAAAAGAAAAATGAAAGGGACCGACATGCCCATGGTCAGGAGATTAACAAATCTTTCAATGTCTTTTTTAATTTCTTTTCTTGCCTTACAATGGATACCCGATTCTCAGAATGGATTCAGAGCAATAAGAAAAAAGGTATTGCAGGACATGTTTCTTATTACCGACCATTTTGAAACAGAAACAGAGATTCTTCTCAGAGCCTCATGGAAAGGGACAAAGATTGTGTCTGTCCCTGTAAGTACTATCTATGAAAATGAAAAAAGTAAAATAAGGCCGATAAAAGACACAATAAACTTTTTTTTAATGCTTGTGAAACTCGGTTTTTATATATGGAAGAAAAAATAGATTTTGAAAAACTGAGAACAGAAATGGTTGAATACCAGATCCGCGGCAGAGGGATAAGAAACGAAAAAGTTCTTTCTGCCTTTCTCAAAGTGCCACGTGAGGAATTCGTTCCTCAGGAACTAAAAGCGTGTGCTTATGATGATTGTCCGATTTCCATAGGTTATGAGCAAACAATCAGCCAGCCTTATATGGTTGCAATTATGACTGAACTGGCTGGGCCTGATAGAAATGATAAAGTACTTGAAATAGGAACAGGTTCTGGTTATCAGACAGCAATCCTGTGTGAAATTGGTTGCAATGTTTATTCTGTTGAAAGAATCCCTGAACTGGCTGAAAGAGCAAGAAATTTATTACTGAAAATGGGATATACTCCCACAATAGTTATTGGGGATGGAACACTTGGGTTGGCGGATTACGCTCCTTATAAAATAATTATTGTTACAGCAGGTGCTCCTGAAATACCCCAGCCACTTATTGAACAGCTTGAAGAAAATGGAAGAATTATCATTCCTGTGGGAGACCTTTTTTCTCAGGAATTAATAAGGGGAATAAAGAAGAAAGGAAAATTGATGAAAGAGTATCATGGTGGCTGTCGTTTTGTGCCTTTAAAAGGGAAAGAAGGCTGGAAATAATCAGTTTGTATTGGTCTTTTTAATTCTGTGAAAAATAAACCATACAATTGCGATGATAACGATAAGAAGTATCAGATACTCAAATTTTCTATAATAAACCTCAATCCTTGCCCAGTTTTTTCCAAGGAAAAAACCCACATATGAAAGAAAATAAGACCAGATCAGAGAACCAAGAAATGTGAGAATACAGAATTTTATAAAATTTGTTTTTGCAACACCTGCTGGAAGAGAGATGAATGTTCTCACAGCGGGCATCGACCTTGAAAAAAAAACAATCTGATCCCCGTATTTTCTGAACCACTTTTCAGCCCTATCATACTCATCTCCTGAAATTAAAAGAAACTTACCATACTTTCTTATCCACTTTCTTATATATCTATCTTCAAGCCAGAAACCAAGCCAGTAAGCCATAACAGAACCAACAAGATTTGCCAGTCCTCCTGTAAATGCTAGAATATGGATATTCATTTTATTTTCTGAAACAAGATACCCTGCAAAAGGCATTGTAATTTCTGAGGGGATTGGGATAAGAGCTGATTCAAGGGTCATAAGTATGAAAACACCAACATACCCAATTCTTTCAATTATTGAAACTATAAAAGTTGCAAGTTGAGTTATTATCCCTTCCACTATGCTTCTCTTTTCTGGTCTGAATCCACTAAGATTTTAAGCTTTGAACCCTGCGAAATAATTTTTCCGGATTTAATATCTTCCTCTGTTATCATAGCCATGAGGATTTCTTTTGCGCCATATCTATCGTGGTCATAAATAATGTAAATTATCCCGTCAGATTCTACCGCATCAGGATATGATACCTTTTCCCTTTCATCCAGCAGAAGTTTATATTTCCAGGATTTCCCATCATCTTCTGAAAGCAGAGCTGTCATGTGTGAGCGAATTTTATCTTTGAATTCATAATGATTTATAAGGAGCAAATTTCCGGATTTCAGTCTTCGAATAAAAAACCTTGAGCCAGGACCCTGTATCCCTGAAGGCCTTCCCATGGTCCATGTTCTGCCTTTATCGTATGAAAAACTTTCGCCAATTCCATATGATGTTCTTACAAGCATCCACAGACTTTTGTCTTTTAATTCAACGATCATATGTTCGCAATAGGTTCTGTCAGGTATATCCGCCTGACCTAATAATTCAATTGTTTTTCCTGAATCCTTTGATACATAAACATTTGAAAACCTTAATCTGGCCATTTCAGGAAGATATGGTGGCATGTTCCAAACAGAAATAGGAAAGAGCCACTCTCCGGTTGAAAGAACAGTGGGTTTATTGAGCATCACTCCGTCAGCAATTTTTCCTGGCTGGCTCCATTCAGGGTTTTCACTATCAGGATTTTCTGTTAAAATACACCAAACCCCAGCTTTACCATCAAAGATTGTCCATCTGTTTTTTGTGGTATCGAATTTACTTTCGCACATACTCCAGAAAAACCACATTCTTTCCTCTGGGTCAATCCACAGGCAGGGGTCATAAGCGCGTATGTTGTCCGGTGGGTCAATAACCATGATGGGTTTGGACCATGTTTTTCCACAATCTGTACTTCTTGCAAGAACAACATAATTGTCAGGACCTTCTCCTTCTCCTCCACTATACCATGTTGCCCAGAGGGTCCCCTTTGCTGTTCTTTCTATTCCTGGTATTCCCTGCCATTTCCTGTTTTTCCAGAGATATTTCTCACCGGGAAATAGATTAATCCACTCATTTTGAAACACTTTTATATCTCCTTCTTTATCTCAGAACAATTATTTTACACCACCAGGGATATTTCTAAAAATTTCACATTAAAAACATCTGGTTTTTAAGGTGTTGAAAGGACTTTAGCGATAACATATTTTAAGCTTCTATTGAAACCGGTTCTGCCATCCTGGTTTTGTCCATCGCACAATTATCCTCTGGCCTGGTTCAGAACCCTGACCTCCACCGGGATCCTCAGGAAAACTGATCTCTCTAAGTGCAATGTCATAATGTACTGAAGCATTGTTTACAACTGTAATGGTTTTTGAAACTATTCCCCCATAAAACTGACTGTTGTTTGCAAGTGTTATATTTGATTCTGGAGCATAGATAACACCATTAAATGTCTGAGCATTATTGGCAAGTGTAAGATTCGTGTTAGCAGCAATATAAATTCTGAGATTTCCTGGTGTGGATGATGTATTGTTTATTACTGAATTGTTTGCAAGTACTGGTGTAAAACTTCTACCCTGGTTTCCGAAATACCATATTACTGTGCTGTTATTCTGTATGATAACCCGGGTATTGTTGGAAAGGGTTATGGCGGATTCAATATAAAAACGGCTATTTCCTGTGATATACATAATTGCATTATCGTTCAATGTTATTCTGTTGAATCTGAAGTCTCCACCGGAAACAGTAATTACCCTGTTGTTGTTAACAGTTAATCTTCCGTTTGATATTGTATAAATGCCGGTAATTCTTGGGTCTCCCTGAACAGGGTAGGGTAGGGTTGCTAAATCTGAAGGCACCACAACCGGCGGTAGATTATCAAATGGATTACCAAAATCATGATATAAATCACTATCGGTTACAGTAGCACCATGTCCCAGGGTCAGATATGATGGTCCGTCTTCAACCATTGCGGTCCCATATATATGGGAATTATTGTAAAGCGTGATTGCTCCTTTACTTCCTGTATCTCCATAAGGACCACTGTTAGATGGTCCGTATGATCCGAGCCTTGAATCATAGCCATCAATCCACCCATTGTTGTATACTGTTATTGATTGGTTTCCAAATAGACCTTTTCCGAATGAACCACCAGAACTTCCGCTACCTGAACCTGGCTGTCTGTATGTGACTATCGAAACAGATGCCGTTTGATTATGATAAATACCGGTTGAGGTAAATATAATGGTGTCTCCCTGAACTGTTTCAGTAACCCGAAAAGTACCCCCGTCGAAATTTATCGGGTTTGGTTCTGGATGCCATGATTCATTTGTCTTTTTAAAAGAAAAAGCCCTGTTTAATCCAGCTTCCGCGATATAAAAAGCTTTTTCCCTATGATATCTTTTCATTGCAGATATCTGTTCATTTCCACCGAGATATAAAATTCCCATACCCATTATGGTTGATATAAGAACGAAAACTACTGCCATTGGCAGAAGATAACCTTTTTTGTTTTTCATCTATGAATTCCTCATAAAAACTGAAAACGAACCTGAAATCAATTTTGTTCCTTTTTCAACTTCAAGATAAACATTTATCAAATTGTTGTTTGTTTCATCCGCTTCAAAATCAATCGTTCTTAAAGAATTAATAACCGTTTGAGTCTCAGCAGTTTTTGCATTTTCCCAGATAAGATTCGAGGAATCCTGATAAAATTCTTGTATCCAGCTGGTTGATTGATTTTCCACTTTTATATGACTGTTGCTTAATATTTCAACATTTGTTGCTTCCTCAAGTATGCTTTTTATCATATGTGATGCAAGGTCAAAATCAGCCTGAAGAGCGGCAACTTCATTACTTCGTTTCCACTCCCTGTACGATTCTGTAATGATGGTACTAACAGCAAAGATTCCGAGTGAACCGAGTACAAGAATAACCATCAATTCTATAAGGTTAACACCTTTCTCGTTTTTCATCATTTTTTTGAAATTCATGGCATTGCAATTACAGTTGAAAGACTCAGATTCTTTCCATCCCACACCACCTGAACGGTTACTGTTTTCCATTGAGGTGATAAATTTTCTGTGACATTGGTTATTCTCTGTACCTGCACATTGCCAATCGTTATGTTTTCTATTTCATTCTGTATCAAAGGATAATCAATTCCTTTAATTTTTTCCATTTTTTCGATAGCCTTCCATGTTGCAAGCCTTGTAATATCAGCTTTAACAAGTGTTTTACTGCTTGCATAATAGAAAGCAGAACCGCCTATTAAAGCAATACCGATTATAAGAAATGCAAGGAGAAACTCAATAATCGTAAAACCCTTGTACAAATTCCCCTTCATTGTTCACCTGTTAATTCCAGCACGTTTTTTTTCTTCTTCAGAAATTTTTTTTCTCATTTCTGCAGTGATTATTCGTGGTGTTATGAAAATAACAAGATCTGTTTTCTTCATCTGATTTGTTTTACTGCTGAACAGAAAAGGAAATATATTCCCGAGGACCGGGATCCTGCTGTTTCCTTTTGCATCCTCGGTACTCAAAAGACCGCCGATAACAATGGTTTCTCCGTCTTTTACCATCACCCTTGTAAGAGTTGATCTTTCACTTGTTTCAACCGCATCTTTGAAAAATGCAGATTGTTTTGCGGCAAAAACCTGTGGAGATACTTCCATTGTTACCGTGTTATCATCTCCCACATAAGGTACGGTGACAAGAATAATGCCTATGTCCCTGTATTCATACTGGGTTACAGTTGTACCGGTGCCTCCTGTGCTTGTTGTTGTGACAACAGGAGCAACAGGAATATTGTTTGTTATTCGGATTGTTGCAGGAGTACCACTGAGAGTTGTAACTCTCGGGTTCGCAAGAATGTTTGCTTCTCCTTTTGTTTGAAGAGCTTTTATATTTGCGACAAGCCCGCTCCAGGTTAAATTTTCTTCAATTTTATGACCTCTGATTCCTGTGATGGAGTCCGTGGTAAGGGTTGTTGTAAACCCGCCTGAAAAAGTGCCAAGGCTTCCCGAACTATCTCCCCATGTTACTCCGAGATTCTTGCTCGCCTCTTCTGTAAGTTCAACAATCATTGCCTCTATTGAGACCTGCGGTACAGGTTTATCCAGAGATGAAATAATTTCTTTTACTTCCTGCAGAAAATCCTGAGTACCGACAAGGATTAAACTGTTTGTTCTCTCATCAGGTATAATTGAAGAACCAGCCGGCATATCAGCGGCAATTTGAACCTTACCGGTTACAGAGCGGTTTTTCAAACCTGTCAGGACAGGATATCCCTCAGATGAACCGGTTGTTCCGGTAGTTGTGCCACTGCCTGTACCGGTGCCTGTGCTTCCTGTACTGCTTGTGGTACCTGATGTGCTGCCTGTTCCGGCTCTTGCGGTTCCAATGTCACCAGATTCTCTTGTGTTTGTGTCTATAGTGATCACAGCCATTGATTGTGTGTCTTTTTCTCCTCTATTCTTTTTAATGGTGGATAACACAACCGGCCATATGTCTCCAGCGCGAACATATTTAAGTGGATAAACAGATGTTTTTACAGGTAATTCCTTATGTTCCACATCAATTCTTTCAAGGATGGATTTTATTATTTCAATGTTGGCAGGAATGTCTTTGACAATAATCATGTTAGCTCTGCTGTCAGCAGTAACAGCTTTATCAAAACCAATACCTTTTAACTGATTTACCAGATCATTTGCAAAAGCATGTTTCAATTGAAAACAGGCACTTGTTATTTGCTGGGTAATCAGCTTTTTTTGTTCCGGATATACAATATACACAGGTGAATCAGGCAATTTTTCCCTGAACAGTCCATTGGCAGCAAGGATGCTTTCAATTGCTTCTTCAGCAGAAATATTTTCCAGATACGCTGTTATTGGTTTATCAGCTATATCTGAACTTGCCAGAAGTTTTACGCCAGTTTTCTTGCTCAATATTTCAAGCACAAGAGAAAGTTTTGTCTGATTAAATATCAGGGAATCTATTTTCTGTGAACCAGAACAGACGAAACATAACATAAGTATACTCACAATAGTGATTTTCATAAATCGGTATCTCATTTTTTCCTCACAGGTTAAAGGTTAATTGTTCAATCGGCGGATAAATTATCCTTTCCTGAATCAGGAAGGCTTTTCTTACAAACGATGTTTCTGAATATTGTTTTAAACTCTCACAGAGCAAAACAAGTTCATCTTTTTCCTCACTCATGCCTGTTCGTACTGTATACATACCATTGATATTTTCAACCCGCACATTTTTATAACCTTCTGAAGACAGCATTCTTGCAAATTCTATCGCCTGTTGTTTTTTGTTCTTACCAAACGATGCAACCTGAACAGTAAGTATTTTATATATTCTTTTTTCTGAGTCAGAGGAAAATTTTATTTCATCTCTATCTGTTTTTTCATTTTTCAATTCAATGCGGGCCTGGGGTTCTTTTATTGAACTTTTCTTTGCAATTTTATATTCTTCTGATTCTTTCAGAATCGTACGGTATTTCTCATTTTCTGTGGCTAAAATTTCTTTAACCGGAATATCCATGGTCTCTGATATATTTGTTTCGTTAAACATATTGTTTGCACCGGATGAGCTGGCGTAAATAACAAATTCCCTGTTTTCTTTCTTCAAAATAACCCTGTCAGCCAGAATTTTATAAATCATATAACCTGACTTAATTTCATTTTCAACTTTGACTTCGTTATCGATAATAACCATTGGTTTTTCTTTATCGTATACTATACCGGAAATTTTAAAATCTGGAACAGAAACATAATCCTGTCTGAGGATTGAGCCAGTACTTATTTGGTGGTTTTCGGTGGTTCCTTTTTCTGGATATCTGAAGGGATTTTTCCCTGGCTCAATCACAATTGTCTGCATTTGCTGTTCTTCAATATTTTTAACTATGGTCTGTAGGCGGTTTATCGACATATCTATCTGTTGAATATCAAATATCTCATCTTTATTCTTTGATGACACTTCAGATTGCTGGACTATCTGTTGATTACTCCCTTCTGGCGCGATTACAATGGTTTTTGGTTTTACCGGTTTTAACGCCCTCACAAGTGTGAATATAAAGATTAAAAACAGAACAAACAGAAATATAACAGTTTTTTTATTTGTTTTTTTCATTTTTTACTCCAGTTTATTAATTCCTGAAATTTTTATGGTGATTTCCAGTCCATCCTCTGCGTTTGTTATTTCAGCAGACTCTATCTTGAGGAACTTTTGTGATGATTCTATGTTTTTTATCAGATGAAGAATATCTGAGAAACTGCCTTTCAATGCAACATTCCAAAAATAATATTTTTCATTATTTCTATCAACCGGCTGTATGCTTACGATCTGCACTCCTGCTTTTTCAGCAAGAGATGATATGTGTTGAAAAAAAAGGAGATTTGGGTCATAATCTGAATTGAGCCAGATAAAACCATTAATTTTTTCCTTCGCATAGTTAATGGTTTTTTGGATTGTTTGTACATATTCAGGGGATTCCCTCAATCTCATATAATCATACTCAAGTTTTGCCCTTATTTCTCTGTATTCCTTTAACATTTTCTGTTGCTGCTGCATAACAAAATTATTTAATATAAACCATGTGCCGCCATAGAGAACAATCATAATAATAAGATGCAATTTGATAGATGATGTATAATTACTCGTCATTCTCCTTTTAACCCGCATTCAATCCTGAAGATTGTGCCCTGTTGTTTTGCGATTTTATCACTTTTTCTGATTTCCACGAGAGAGATTGTACTGAATTCAGAGGAAGTATTATTTCTGATGTTATTCATAAACTCTGTTATCAATTTCATAGCATTTGAAGCTACATGCATAACAATACCCTCAATCGTAAAGATTCTCCGCGTTTTTTCGCCCTGTGTGTATTCAGAAAGAAACATTTTGCTCAGCAACATATTTTCAGGAACCGAAACAACAATTGCGTTAAATCGCTTACTCCAGATAATCCTTTTTCTGTATTCGTCATGTGCCAGAAACAATAATTTTGAAACCTTATCCATCTCGTCTTTGTATTTTTCAAGTGTCCGCACAATATCGCTTTCGTTCTTGATTTTCTGCTTATAATTTTCGATACTCAAGAGCGTTGTTTTTATCGCAATTCTGTCAGAAAGGTAAGAAATTCCAAGTATTACGAGAAGGCACAGAAAACCGATAATATATATAGAAACGATTCTTATAAGGAAGACCTTCTGATTAAATTTTTCCTGCCTCTTTTTGAGTAAATTTATTTCAATCATATCAGCTTCCTTGCAGCAAGTCCGAGTACTGTGCTAAAACATACCTGCACACATTCCGGCTCATCGGTTCTGCAATTTTCATATAAACCGGATATCGGAGTCCAGATTTCACCCGGTATTCCAAGAAATTTTTCTATAATTTTTACAAATCCCGGCAATAAGCTTGACCCTCCGGTAAGCAGGAATCTTTCAACTTTTTTCTGGGTTCTGGCTTCAAAGTATTTTAATGACGTGAGTATTTCCTGCAGTGCTTCTTCAGTCAGAGACTGAAGAATGTTTTCAACTTCATTTTTGAAAACAGGATTCTTTTTAATCTGCTCGGCTTCTGCCATTGATATTTTTTTCATTTTGCTCAATTCCTGATTTATTCTATTTCCACCAAAATCAATTTCTCTGACAAAAATGAAGCCGTTTCTTTCGGGGATTGCTATACTGGTATTCGCTGCGCCAGCATTAATTAAGAGGGTGGGATTTCCCTGGTTCTGTTTGTTCAAAGAAAGGAAACAGTTTGCCAGAGCAATACTACCAACATCCATTATAATGGGTTTGAGTCCTGCCATTACAAGCGTATCAACAAAAAAATCACATTTTGCTTTTGTCATACCTGCAAGCATTACAGTTTTTTTACCGGCAGTGTGTGCGGGTAGAATTGTGTAATCGAACTCAAACTTTTCTAAACCGCCCGGAACAACCTGAAGCAGTTCAAGGTCAACAATATTTTTTATTTCATTTTCCGGAACATCAGGAATATCAAAATAGTGGATAATCACTTCCTCACCGCTGATACTGCAAATGGTCTCACGCCTTTTTACACCAATTTTTTTAAGGAAGTCTTTCAGAAAACCGACAAACTTTTTTTGAATGTTTTCATTCAGGGATATATGAGCGTTAGGAAATGGATTTCTTGTAATTCCAGCAGTTCTTATATAAAACTTTTCTTTTTTTATACTGCCTTCAACAATCTTAATATAATATGAACCTATATCTACAGCCAGACATATTCTCATAAACCCCTTATTATTCCTAAAATATTAATCATAATCCGCTGTAACTTATTGTTGCGCCTGCAGCATTTGTATAGGTCATTGTGACAGTCACTCCACTTGCTCCACCGGTCCCTGTTGTGCTTGCAATAAAACCATTTGCATCAGCGGAACTTATGGAATAGTTAGTGAAATATTTGTTACCTATTGTATCAACGCCAAGACTATTTCCGTCGGTTGTATACGTATTATGCTCTGCAAAATAAATTCTTTGAGCAGTTAAAACAGATCCAAGAAGAGCAGCACCTTCTGATGCCATTGCCTTTTTAATGTTAGCCCTGTATATCGGCACAGCAACTGATGCAAGAATACCAACTATTATTACAACAACCATCAATTCAACAAGAGTAAAACCTTTTTGTCTCAGTACCATTTTACTCTTTCGCATTTTCTCCTCCTTTATTTAATTTTTAGACAATACTTCACAATAATTCTTTATGATTACAGACCTGAGTAGCTTATTGTTGCGCCCGCAGCGTTGGTATAGGTCATTGTGACTGTAACACCTGCTGCTGTTCCAGTACCACTTGTTGTTGCTGTAAAGCCATTAGCATCTGCCGAACTTATAGAGTAGTCAGTGAAATACTTATTCCCGGTTGTTTCGACACCAAGATTGGCTTTGGTTGATGTGTAAGTATTGTTTTCTGCATAGTAAACCTTCTGTGCGGTCAGCACCGCTCCAAGAAGAGCCGCTCCTTCAGAAGCTGCAGCCTTTTTAATGTTTGCTCTGTATATCGGCACAGCCACAGCAGCAAGAATGCCAACTATAATCACAACAACCATCAATTCTATCAGGGTAAAACCCTTTTTCGACCACCTTCCATTCTTTTTCATACTTCCTCCTTTTATTATCCTGTTTTTTTGATGTATGCTATTATTGTTTAACAGTAAGTTAAACAAATTGTCAAGGGAAAACTGACTGCATAATTCCAATGAATTACAAAGATGGAAAACTCGTTGATTTCTTCATTTTGATTATTATCAGTTTCTGTTCTTTAGTTGTATACTCAAATACTTTTTATGTGCCTTTTCAATTTGATGACATTCCCTGCATAAAGGGAAATCATTTAAT
>CAZHJN010000002.1:0-64740 GCA_964532995.1 uncultured bacterium | reverse complement strand
TTCTGAAACACATTATGACAAAACCGATTTTGTAGTGACGTCAAAACTGAGTAATATTCATTGTTTTATTTGTCTTATATTATGACAAAACCGATTTTGTAGTGACGTCAAAACGTGATGAGATATGGGTAAATCATAATTTGGATTATGACAAAACCGATTTTGTAGTGAATTCAAAACGTGACGTCAGAGAACCACAAAATCTTCGACTTTTCAAAGAACACAATACAATATAATCACACGCAAAATAAATTGTCAAGGCATTAAGAAAATCGGTATTTTGATGTCAGACAACCATTTTATTTTTATTGATATTTTGAAAATATTTTTTTATCTGCTGTAAATTCATCTCAGAGTTTAATTGTTTTTCAATAAAAGATGAAGGAGGCAATTTTATGCTACCAGAGGCAAATGCAAAAATTACTATCAGAATCATCGCGTATTTTTCTATAATACATTTCGTGAACAAAGAATAACAGAATATTATTTCTTACAACTTCATTAAATAAAGCATTGATGATAAAATATAGAAAAACGGAGGGGTCGCATAGAGGTCTAGTGCGGCGGATTGCTAATCCGTTGTATCGTCAAAAGGCGGTACCGTGGGTTCAAATCCCACCCCCTCCGCATTTTTGGTATATTCCGGGCACATCCTTAACACAATATTCCTGGTGAAGGTCTGCTGTTTATAGTAAATAAAATCATAAAAAAATTTCCTTTTTTAAATCCCCTTATTAATCACCCTTTATAAAAGGGGGAAACATTGCTTTCTCTTCTTCCTTTTGTAAAGGAAGGATGGGATGGCTTTGAAATCTCCCTCCTTTAAATCCCCCTCAATCCCCCTTTACAAAAGGGGGAGAAAAGAAAGGATAAGGAGGGTCGGGGTGGATTTAAAATCCCCCTTAATTCCCCTTTACGAAAGGTAGAAAAAATAAGATAAAATGGATTATTAATTCCTGAAACAACTAAATACTTCTAAATATAGTGGGATACGCAACTTTATGAGTTATACTCTGGGATTTTTTGATGAAGAAAATGGTAAATTTTTTCCCAGGAATAAAGTGTAAACTATGTGCCAGTAAGAACATTTCCAATTGAGCTAAAGTAAAAAATTTTTCTGGAATGTTTATCCCATGTGAATAAAGGAGCAGGAAGTTGATTTTCAATTAAAATAATAGACATTGAACCAGAAAGGTTGAAAAAAGGCGAATTTGCTCCGTTCACACCCGCTGTTCTGGTGCCTGATATTTAGAAATTTTCTTCATATCGCTGAACATAAAAGCATGTGTTTTTTTCACATTTCGGCAATTCATCTGTTCATAAAGCATTAAACAGGGAAACACAGTATCAGAACCATATTTTTTATTTATTGAATCCATTGCCTTCAACAGTATTTCTTCCTTTTCATTTCTGAACAGTCCCATCTGATATTTTTTCTGTATTCCGGAAACACTCACCCCAATAAGTCTTATCCTTTTCAATAACTGTTCAGCAAGTAAAATAGCCCTTGCGTTTCTGAAAATTGTTCTATCATCATTAAACCAGAATGGATAAGTTTTCCTTTTTGTAAAAGATTCAAAATCACTGTATCTTACTGTTACAGAAATTATATTGCCGTAATAATCCTGCTCCCTCATTCTTGTTCCAACCTGATGTGAAAGTCGACATAAAACGCTTAAGATGAGAGTTTTATCATCCGTGTCATATGCCAGGGTGTATGAATGTCCAAACGATTTTGGTTCAGGGGATTGAACAATTACCTCTGTTTCTCCTCTACCATGACAGAGATGCCAGATTTCTTCTCCCTTAACACCAAATCTATATTTAAATAAACCTGCAGTAAGATTCATAACCTGACCGCAAAATTCAATACCCATTAAATTAAGAGCCTCTTTCATTCTCGCTCCAATACCCGGAACTTTTTCAACCGGTAAGTTTTTCATAAAATCATAAATCTCTTCTTCCTTTACTATCATGATTCCATCAGGTTTGCATAAATCAGAGGCAATCTTTGCGACAGTTTTGTTGCATGAGATCCCAGCAGAGCAGGTTAGGGATGTTTCCTGGTAAATCTTCTGTTTTATGGAAAGACCCAATTTTCTTAAACTTTCATCCGATGTATCATCAACAAAAATTTCAAGGAATCCTTCATCTATAGAATAAAGTTCAACTTTTTCTGTAAAGGTTTGCAAAACATTGAAAATTCTTCTTGATGTATCAATGTATCTTTCAGGATTTCCTCTCACAATAATCGCATCAGGACATAGTTTAATCCCTTCAAAAACACTCATCCCAGATTTTACGCCATATCTTTTTGCCTCATAGGAACATGCAGCAATCACTGAATCCCTTGCAGTATTGCCTGAAACAAAAACAGGTTTTCCCTTCAGAAAAGGGTTTAATGTTTGTTCAACTGATGCAAAAAAAGCATCCATATCAACATGAATAATAATTTTTCCCATTTCATCCTTCCATATGTATTCTATCAAGTTTCCACTGAAGTCTTATCGGGTCAAAATGAATTTCCATAATATTTTTACCGCAGGATACAGCAAAATGAAATAAAGGATATATACCATTTTTTGTAATCCAGCGATATGTTATACTGTCAACCAGAATAGTACTGTTGTTCCAGAACAACGAAATAATTCTGATTGTTCCTCTTCCCATTATCATTTTTACTCTTATAGGTTCATTGATATCTGTTATCATTTATATTTTCCTGAAAACCCCTATTACTTTGCCAAGTATGAGGTTTTCTTTTATTTCAATGGTACTGTAAGTTGGATTTGCCGGCACAAGAAAAACTTTATTTTTTATTTTCCTGAAATATTTCACCGTGGCTTCTTCTCCAACAACAGCAGCAACAATATCCCCATTATTAATTTCAAGATTCTTTTTAACAATCACATAATCACCCTCATAAATATATGCCTGCTGCATACTATCGCCTTTAACCTTAAGAGCAAAAACATCTTTCATTTCATGAGGTGAAAATAAAAAATCTTCAGAAAAATTTTCAATAAGAACAGGTTTGCCTGCAGCAATCTTACCAAACACAGGAATTCCAGAAATAAAAGATCCAGATTTTATATTCAATGTACGAGCTTTACCTGACTTTTTATCCAGATAACCTTTATTTATCAAACTTCGAAGATGAGCTGTCACTGCATTGGGACTTCTGAAATTAAAAAATCTTCTAATATCTTCCACAGATGGACTGTATCCATTATTTTTTATAAAATCAGTGATGAATCTTAAAATCTCTGACTGACGTTTTGTTAAAACTCTCATTTTTTTCCCTTTTTATAATTATACTGTATATTTATACAGTAGTCAATAGATAAAAAAATAATGTTATTCAAAAAAATGTTTCAGGATTATTTATTGATCAACTGCTGTTCAGGAATCGCTCCACAGCACTGGCTGAAAAATTCAAAAATTTCTCTTGTGGCTTTTCTCGGACCCCTTACAATAATACGCGCGCTCTCTGTGGCAAGTTTTTCACGAATATCAGGGATAGCCATTGCCATTTCAAGTGGGCTTTTTAAATCATATCTCTTTCTATTGAAATACAGATCTATGTTTGTTGAGTATTTCGCAGCTATCTGGGTTACTGGCATTACAGGTCTCAGATGAAAATCCTCAATCCTGTATGGAGAAATAACAAGGGATATCGTTTCAAGAACATATTCATCAGGATCTGTCCCGAGAAACTTAAATATCTGTTCACCGAGAATCTTACCGGATTTTGCAAAGGAAAACACAAATGGTAGAACAAACAACTCTATACATTTTTTTATCTCATTGAAACGAATTTCTCTCAAGCCGGGTCTGTTTTCAGAAAGCCTTGAAAACCGTTCAGTGTGCCTTTCATAGAAGTGAATAAGAGAACGAGCCATTTCAAGCAAATGAAGATTAACAGAAATATGTCCTCTTAATGATACCAGCGAAGGCAATTCTCTTGCTATACTGGTATTTCCAATGTAGGTATCATAGGTGGACTGCAGTCTGTGATAACCTGATCTGAAATTTTCAAGAGTTTCTTCTGTAATATTTTCTTTCATATCTCGGTCATTTGAAAACATTTCAAGATCCTGACCCATATCAAGAAATTTCAAAAGAAAATTTATGAGTCGATCTCTATCACCAATATCATCCTGCTGTTCAAGGTCAGAAGGAAGCATTTTTCTATAAGGAACCTCAAAATTGACATAACCTGTATGTTCTGTATCCTTCCTGGGATAGATCCCCAGGATTTCAAACTCAGATATTATTTCACGGCTAAAAATCATAAGGGTTTCATTCAAAAAATTCAAATTTTTCTCAAGATTATCCAAAAATTCCTTTTCCTTATCAGGTGAAAGATTGAGCGAATAAAATTCGTATCGAGAAAGGATATGAAGGTTCTGGAAAATTGCCTGAGTAAACCACCTGATTGCAGCCACCAGTTCTCTCAGATAAAAAAATTTTTTATTATTGCCGGCTCCATGATCATCAAGAAAACTCTCGACCCTATCACTTTCCTTTGTAAATGTTACAAAAAATTCCTTATTACAGGCACTTCTATTTTCAAGAAAATGTTTTGTTATATCAATAAAATTTGAAGTGTTCTCCATCAATCTGGGAACAAAAAGCTTTTCTATTTCCTCAGTCGTCATTATTTCTTCAAGCGCTCTGGAAGTCTTTCTGGAGATATCCATGGTAAAAAATCCCTTTTTGAGATAATAAGTGGAGGTAATCGGAGTCGAACCGACAACCTTCCGCGTGCAAGGCGGACGCTCTCCCATTGAGCTATACCCCCGATATAAAATTATTATAACCCGCAAATTGTTTTTAGTAAATCTGAATTTTACATATCTGCATCAAATTGGTTATAATAAAATAGTGAGTTTCTAAAACCAGCGCCACTGATGAACATTATTCTTATCAACCCCTACGATATATACGGCGGAGCAGAAAAAATCGCCTGCCAGCTTGTATCCATCTATAACAAAATGGGGCATAATGCGTGTTTGGTGGTATCGCACAAATTTTCTGAATATAAATTTGTTGTTGAAATTCCTCATCCCGCAAAACCATCCATAATTAAGTTTATAAACAAAATCTACCAATCTTATTCAGGTAAAGGTTTCCTTAAAAAACTTTTGAGACAACTTGAAGAGCCAGGCAGTATCAGAAAAATTTTTACCGGTAGAGAAAAACCAGGTCATATTGATTTCAAGAATCTGCTTGATGAAGTCGGCTTTTCTCCTGAAATAGTTCATTTTCATAATGTACGAGGCATCGGACCACAGCTGATATGTTCAGCTGCTCGGTTTTTTCCTGTTTTAATCACATTACATGACCTGTGGTTATTAACAGGTAAATGTGTGCAGCCCGGCGAATGTACTGGATGGAAATCAGGATGTAATAACTGCATACAGGCTTGGTTTCCATTGTTCCCGGTAAAAAACGGAATATTTAAAAACCTTAAGGAAAAAATTGAATGTCTTACAGCAGCCAAACCATACATATCCACGCCATCTTTGTGGGCAATGAATATGGTTAATAATTCATATATCGGAAAAGTAGCAAGGGAATTGAAAATAATTCATAATGGTGTTGACCTTTCAATTTTCAAGCCCGGAAACAAAATCGAAGCAAGAAGAAAACTGGGTCTGCCTGAGCAGGTCAACATATTGCTAGTATCCGGAAAAGAATTGAAAACAAACAGATATAAAAATTTCCGTATGCTGAAAAAAATTGCAGTTTTACTTGGAAATAAATCAACTGGGAAAAGAGTAATAATGCTGTGTCTTGGTGATAAAGGTAAAAAGGAATTTTACAGAAATCTCGAAATAAGATTCATACCCTTTAAAGATGACGAGAATCTGGTGGCAGAATACTATAGAAGTGCTGATGTTTTTGCAAGCGCTGCAGAAAATGAAACATGGGGGCTAACTGTTTCAGAAGCAATGGCCTGCGGCACACCTGTCGTGGCTTTTTCAAATGGCGGCATTAAAGAACAGATTATTGATGGAAAAACAGGTTTTTTAATCCCGGTTAATTGTCCCGAAAAAATGACAGAATCCATAAAAAGGCTATTTGATGACGCCCAGCTTAATAAAAAAATTTCTCTTGAAGCTTCGTTATATGCCAGGCAGAATTTTGATATCAAAGATACGGCACTTAAATATCTTGAGTTTTATCAGCATATACTGAAAAAAAGAAGAAACAATGAAAATTCAAAAGGTGGGAATTGAAGCTCATGCATTAGGACTGCAGCAGGGTGGAAATGAAAGGTACGCGGAGGGTCTTCTGAAAGGTATTTCAGATATAAACACAAAGGATTTTAAATTTGTGGTTTTTCTGAACAATAAAGCACGGGTTCCTGATTTTTTAAAGGAAAATCCCTCTTTTGAATTTGAATTTATTTCAGTAAATCCTGCAAAAAGATTATTATTCGACCTGCCTGCAAAAATAAAGTATTCAGGAATTGACCTTCTCCATACACAGTATCACATTCCTTTTTTTACAGATATTCCTTCAATAATAACACTTCACGATGTCTCATATCTGACACATCCTGAATTTTTCCCAAAACTGGAACGATTGAAAATGAAGTTTTTCATGCGATATTCAATAAAAAAAGCAAGAAGAATTATAACTGTTTCTGAATTTTCCAGAAATGAAATCACAAGAATGTATAAAAATTCAGAAAAAAAAATCTGCACTGTTTACAATGGAATTTCAGATGAATTCAAGCCAGCAACTGAAAAAGAAATTCAAGATACTCTGAAAAAATATGGAATTTCTGCCCCCTATATACTGACTGTTTCAAATCTACAACCGAGAAAAAACCTGAAAGGTCTGATTAAAGCCTTTTTTAAGATACTAAAAGAAAAAAAAGATTTCCCATGTAAACTTGTCATTGTTGGGAAAAAATTATGGCTTTATGATGAAATTTTCTCAGAAATAAGAAATTCTGTTTTCAGGGATAAAGTTGTAATCACCGGTTATCTTACTCAACATCAACTGGTATCTCTTTACAGCGGTGCAAAAATGTTTATATATGTATCATTCTATGAGGGCTTCGGATTTCCACCTCTTGAAGCGATGGCATGCGGTTGCCCTGTTATTACTTCCAGTACTTCATCACTTCCTGAAATAGCAGAAAATGCTGCAATTATGGTCAATCCAAAAGATAACGAAGAGATAGCAAATGCCATAAGAAAATTGTATGATGACAGAGAACTTCAGAACCAGCTCAGAATAAAAGGTTTTAAACAGGCAAAAAAATTTACATGGAAGGAATGTGCGATTAAAACCATTGATGTATACAGAAATACATTGTCTCTGATATAATTAAAAAATGAAAATCGCAATAATCGGTACAAGGGGAATCCCGGCAAGATACGGAGGGTTTGAAACCTGTGCTGAAAGAATTGCTGAATATCTCGCAGGAAACGGACACAGAATTCTTGTTACCTGCAGAAAATACCTCTATCCGGATAAACCGGTATTATGCGATAATATTGAAACCTGCTATCCTTTCTGTATCAGAGGGAAAAATACAGAAACCCTTTCACATTCATTTTTCAGCATTATTAAGGTTTTGATGTGGAATCCTGATATAGTTCTGATATTCAATGCTGCAAACAGTCCGGCAGCAATTATTGCAAAAATTTTCGGGAAAAAGATAGTCATAAATGTGGATGGTCTGGAATGGAAAAGAAAAAAATGGGGATTTGCTGGAAAAACATATTTCAGATTTGCTTCATTTCTTTCAACCATTGTCTCTGATTGCGTGGTGGCGGATTCATTGAAAATTGCCGAATATTATCAATCGCGTTTCCACGTAAAACCCGTCTACATACCATACGGCGCCGATATTATCAACTCAGAAAAAGCCGAAAATATAAGTAAGTTCGGCCTGGAAAGTAAAAGATATTTTTTTACAGGTAGCCGACTTGAACCGGAGAATAACCAGGATTTAATGATACAGGAATTCAACAGAGCAAATTTAGATATTCCACTTGTAATCGCAGGAGATATTCAGAGTAAATCATGTTATGTAAAAATGCTGAAATCAATAGCCACAGGTCGGGTAAAATTTATCGGTAGGGTATATGAAAAACAAACATATACTGAATTACAGGCTCATTCTCTTGCCTATATTCATGGAAATGAAGTCGGCGGAACAAATCCTGCCCTTCTTTCTGCCATGGGTTCTGGAGCAGTGATTCTTGCTCTCGACGTTCCATTTAATCGGGAGGTTCTCGGAAGCTGCGGTCTTTATTTCACCAGAGAAAAAGGTTCACTGTCTGATCTGATGAAGCAGGTTGTAGAAAATCCTGAAAAATTTCTTGTTCTGGGGAATATGGCACGCGAAAGAGCAGAGAAACTCTACAGATGGGAAGAAATCGGGGGAAAATACGAAAATTTGTTCTTTAGGTTAAAAAATGAAAAATAGGAAATTACTTATTATTGTTGATTTTATAGCCATAATATACGGAATGCTATTCGGGTATATAATCAGATTCTCATTGCAGATTTTCCCTTACAAAGGTATTCCACCATTAATACCATATATACAGCTTTCAATTTTTGCAGCTATTGTCTGGATAACCCTGTTAAATATAAACAGAACCTATAAAGATCAAACCTTCATCAATCCGTGTTTTGAATTGAGCAGAATAATTCAGAGCAGTTTCTACTCATACATTATAATAAGCGCGGTTACATTTTTGTACAGAGGTTTTTCGTATTCCAGAATTGCTGTAAGTCTCGGCGCAATAATCAGTTTTATGGTTCTATCTTTAATTCATCTTCTTATAAGTTCAATTCTTGCAAGATCTGAAACCAAATTTTTTCTGATCGGCAACAAAGAAGATTTTTTATTCGTTTCAAAAAGGCTGAGACTTCATGGAGCACGCTTCATCAGGATTATCACACCAGATCAGTTTATCAACTCTGATGAAATCCACGGTGAAAAAAATGTGTGCGCAATAATATGCCTTGAGAATCTTGGAAAAATTCAACAAATTGAACAAATCTGCAATAAATTCAGTATTCCTTACTTTATATATCCAAAAACTTCTCAGATATTTCTGAGCGGGGGCAGGGTGGAGGAGATAGATGGTATACCTGTCATAACAAAGCATATTTTCCCGCTCGAATTCTGGCATAATAGAATAATTAAAAGATTTTCAGATATCTTTATTTCCATGATATCATTAGCTGCTTTGATGCCTTTTCTTTTTCTGGTCTCAATAGCAATAAAGTTAGATTCCAGAGGTCCTGCGGTATTTGTTCAGAAAAGAATTGGTTTCAGAGGGAAAAAATTCAAAATTCTGAAGTTCAGAACAATGGTCCATGGTGCGGAAACAATCCTTCCATACACAATTAAACAGGACCCAAGAATCACAGGATTCGGTAAGTTTTTACGAAGGTTCAACATCGACGAATTACCACAACTTCTTAATGTTCTTAAAGGAGATATGAGTCTTGTGGGACCAAGACCGATTTCAATAAATGACACATTGTTTTTTTCAATACCGGGCTTTTATGAAAGATCGAAAATTATGCCGGGCATGACGGGATGGGCCCAAATACATGGATTAAGGGGAGGTCAGATTGAACCAGAAGAGAGGTTCAGTTATGACCTCTATTATGCAGAAAACTGGAGTATCTGGCTTGATTTTGCTATAATAATTTTCACCATGTTTCTTTTCTTTACAAAAAATAAAGGCGGTTGACGCAATGTCGAAAAAAAAATTATCGGCAGCAGAAGGTATTAAAATGGGAAAGGAAGAAAAGACAATTGATATACTCGCCATTGTTTTTTCAATAGTTTTTCTGGGAATTGCTCCACTGCTTAATTTCAAACCCGCCTATGATTATACAGTCATAAAAGATGTTCTGGGCGCTCTGTCTGTCGCAATTTTTGCCATTGCTTTATATATAAGAAGAAAGGAGATATCTCTACATCCAGCAGGTTTTATAGCAGGAACTTTGTTCTTTCTATATATACTTGCTGGCTGCTTTTATGCTCCTGTAAAATACGGCGCAGCGCAGGCACTTGAAAATTATTTGCTTTATTATCTTTTATTTCTTACAGGAATGCTCTGGAAATGGGAAAACAAAGATGCTTTTATCTGGGCTTCAGCAATGATTATAGCCTCAATAATAGCGTTTTTTCAGTATCCTGTGACACGTTATCCAATTTCCACATTCGGTAACCCCAACTTTTTTGCAGGTCATCTTTTAATGCCGATATTTTTAAGCCTGTACTTTCTGCGCAAAAAACTCACTGTGATCGGCGCTGTTTATTTTATAATAACATTTGCAGCGCTTGTTATCACAAAATCAAGGGCATCACTTTTTGCTTTCGCAGCAGCATCTTCCTTTGTATCCTTTTTGCTCTTAAAAAACCATAGAATCAGCTGGCTTAAATATGCGGGTTTTTTTGTAATAATAGTTGGTACAATTATTATGTGGGATAGAATACAGACCCAGTTTGTACAGGATATCAGGTTTTACATCTGGAAGGGCACGTGGAATATGATAAAAGAAAGAATTGTAACAGGATGGGGAACAGGAAACTTCATATTTCATTATCCTTATTTTCGTTTCAGAGAGTATTTTTTGAGACCCCAGGCTACCCCCATAACAAATCATCCTCACTGTCAGTATCTTGAAATATGGGCAGAAAATGGAATCATCGCACTTATTCTTTTTGGAGCACTTTTCATTCTCGCAATGCACAATGGAATAAAAAAACACACAAATCAGTCATTTGAAATCTTCCTTTTTGCATTTCCAGGAATCATTGCTGTTCTGGTTGATAATATACTTTCCACCAATCTCACCAACACCTCCACCGCAATGTATTTCTGGTTTCTTCTCGGATTATGCTTCAGCTGGAATAAAGAAGAAAACCCTATACTAATTATGGGCTCACTGAAAAAAATAATATCAATGTTTTTTTTGGTTGCAATGATTATACTTGCAGGCTGGAAAATATACTACAGGCTTATTCCTGAGGTTTATCTGAAAAAAGGTATAGCCGCAAGAGAGGCAAATGATTTTGCCACAGCTATTGAAAATTATAAAAAAGTGTGTAAAATAAATCCCAATAATGCGGTTGCTCTTTACAAAATGGCATTTGCCTGCGGGCAGATTGGGGATCTGAAAAAAGCAGAGGAAATCTATCTGAAAATTAACAATGTAATTTTCCCCCATTTTGCCAAGACAGATGCAAATCTGGCAACGCTGTATATGCAACTGCAGAATTTTGAAAAAGCCAGACAATTTTACGAAAAAGCTCTCTGGTTTAATCCTTATGATATAGATGTAATATTGGGACTTTTTACTATCAAGTTTTATCATGAACAGGATATCAATGGAGCCAGAGAGTATCTTAAAAAAGCAGCTGCCGTAAACCCTGAGCATGAATACGTTAAGTATTTGTTAAAAACTGTCCCTGAATTCAGGGACATACTTCCAGGTAATAAGGTTAAAGCGGAAAAAAAGCAATAAAGGAGATGGAATGAAATGCGAGATATGTGGAAAAGGTCCTAGAACAGGGCATAACGTGAGCCATTCAAATGTGAAAACCCGAAGAGTATGGAAACCAAATGTTCAAAAATTGACCGTTGACTACATGGGAAGTGTAAAAAGGATGGCTGTATGCACGCAGTGTCTGAAATCAGGAAAGGTAAAAAAACCTCAAAAAGTTTCTGAATAATTCTTGATGTCAAGCCAGATCAAATAAAGATTGCCTGATTTCTTAAGAACAGGGCAGTATGATATTGAAAGCAAACGAGATGGCATTCTGAAACCTTTTGGAAAACGAGCTTCAAACATTTTGCTGCCCTGCCTGATCCATGAAACAACTCTTCCTGCCTCATATCTGGTAATTCTCAGGCACTCAACCGGAAATGATTTAAAAATAACAGGTTGATTTCCTGGTCCAAAAGGTTTCAATAGCTGAAGTTCTTCCATAACAGGAACAGTTAATCGATCAAGATCCACTGTCATTGGCTGAGACAAACATTCAGCAGTGGTATCATGTATCTTCAACTTTTTCCAGGTATCTTTCAGATCCTTCAAATAATGGTCTTTCATCTTGAAACCGACCGCATTTCTATGTCCACCAAACGAAATAAAAATATCTCTGTAATTTTCAAAGAATTTATAAAGGTCTGCTCTGTCAAAACCACGGGCAGAACCCTGAATTATATCCTTTTTCTTTATCGCCACCAGGGAAGGAAGCTTGAATTTTTCACTCACCCTCGCCGCAAAAGTACCGGAAAAAGAAACAGGAATTCCCTCAAAAATAAGAAATGGGGGGCTGTCAAAATTCGTCATTGTGATTGTATTAGACATCTTTCTTAAAACGTTTCTTTTTTCTTTTTCAAGCAAATCTATTTCCTCAAAAATATCATGGATGTTTTCATTGACCGCTGCGGTTAAGATCTTAAAAGCAAGCTCCGGTCTTCCAAATCTCCCGGGCGTATTTAATTTCGGGTTCAAATAATGTGTCACCGGTTCAATATCATTAGCCTTTTTTGGAACATAAAAATATTTTCTGAACGCTTCAATTCCTGGGATACGCGTATTTTCAAGAAATTCAAGGCCCATTTTTACAATAACGCGATTATCACCTATTAGAAAACCATAATCACCGAGAGTTCCGATCGCAGCCAGCTCAATGCAGGCGGCGAATATTTCCTCAGGGAAAAATGGAAACATTTCCTTAAAAGTCTGCACAAGTTTCAGAACAAGACCTGATGCTGTCAGAAAATCGAACTCACCATCCCCTCTGTCCAGAGAAGGGTTTACTATGGTCACATACTTTAAATCATCTCTTGTTTGTCCTCTGTGATGGTCCACAATAATAAGATGAAATTTGCTTTTCTCACAGTATTCTATGAGTTTAACTGAAGTGGTGCCGGTATCTACTGTCACAAGCAGGTTATATCCAAGATGCTTTATTCTATCAATAAAGGTTGGCTCAATTTCATATTCTTCAAGTCTGTGAGTCAGTTTTATCCCAAAATGAACGCCCATACTTTCAAGGACTCTCGAAAAAATTGCAACACCGGAAATTCCATCCACATCACCATCAGCGTATAGAAAAATACCTTTTTTTTCATGTATTGTTTTCTCAATAATTTCGCAGGCGCGTCTCATTTGAGTTATAGAAAAAGGGTCTGAAAGGCAGGAAATGTCGGGTTTTAAGAATTCACAGACCTTTTTATAATCCCTTATACCTCTCTGATGTAAAATATCAAGGACAATTGGAGATAAGGAAACAGAACCTGAAAAATTGCCAGTCATGTTTCAATCATTTTTTTTATTTCTTCTATGGAAAGGTCCGAAGGTCTGATACCTTCAAATCTTTTCTCACCAATAATAAGAGCTGGAATTTTTGTTAATCCCATCAGGGTAAATTCGGCAAGATTATCAGGTTCTTCAATATCAAAATAAGAAAACTGTATATTGAAATTCTCAAGTTTTTTCTTCCATCCCTGGCACAATCCGCAGTCCTGCTTTCCAAAGAGTAAAATTTTCTTTTCCATATCAGTTCTCCCGCAAATAATGAAGACAAATTTTACTTTTTGCTGTTTGTATTCCCACCAATTCTTCTGCCAACATATTTTACAGCAACATGTGATTGCTTCAACATGCTTTTTGCAAGGTCATCAGGATAGCCTTCAAGTATTATCACTGTTGTTATGCCGGCGTTTATAATCATTTTGGTGCAAACTGAACATGGGTGGCATGTAATGTAAAGAATGCTATTTTTGATTGAAACTCCATGATAGGCAGCCTGAATAATCGCATTCTGTTCAGCGTGTAAACCTCTGCACAGCTCATGTCTTTCTCCTGATGGTATTTTGAGTTTTTCCCTCAAACAACCTGATTTTTCACAATGTTCTATCCCTGTAGGTGCACCATTATAACCGGTTGCAAGTATCCTTTTTTCCTTAACAAGAACCGCTCCCACCTTTCTGCGTAAACAGGTTGAACGTTCACTTACAAGCTGAGCAATATTCATGAAATATCTATCCCAATCAGGCCTTTCCCTGACAATGTTTTTCTTTTTTTTATTCATGCACAGGAAACTGTGAAGCTAAATTTTTAATTTTCTTTCTCAATAATTTTAATTTAAATGGATTATCACCTATTTTAAGTGCCTCATCTATAAAATCAAAAATCTTTTCAACCTCAGGTTTTCGCATACCTCTTGTGGTTATGGCTGCTGTACCAATACGAATACCACCCGCAATATTCGGTGGAAGGGTATCAAAAGGGATAGCATTCCTGTTTACTGTAATACCAATGCTTCCCAGAATTCTTTGAGCCATATCACCTGTCATGTTTCTGTTTCTCAGGTCAACAAGAATTAAATGATTGTCAGTTCCTCCAGTAACAAGCCTGTATCCTCTTTCAATAAGTCCTTTTGCCATAAAGCGACAGTTCTCGACAACATTTTTCTGATACAGGTGAAACTTCTTACTCATCGCCTCTTTAAAAGCAACTGCCTTGCCCGCAATAACGTGCATTAATGGTCCACCCTGTATTCCGGGAAAGATAGCTCTATCTACAAGCTGGGCAAAATTCTTACGACATAAAATAAATCCACCTCTTGGACCACGAAGGGTTTTGTGAGTTGTACCGGTAACAAACTCGGCAAATTCAACGGGTGAAGGATGCAGTCCGGCTGCAACAAGACCGGCTATATGCGCAATATCAGCGCAGAGATACGCGCCTACTCTTCTTGCAATCTCTGAAAACTTTTCAAAATCAATGATTCTGGGATAGGCACTTGCACCGCATATAATCAATCTTGGTTTTACTTTTTCAGCGATGCGCAGGATTTCATCATAATTCAAACGCTCTGTTTGTCTGTCAACACCATAATAAAAAGATTTGAATATTGTTCCGGAGAAATTAACCCTTGTTCCGTGTGTGAGATGCCCACCGGCGGCAAGATCCATACCGAGAACAACATCTCCAGGCTTTAATACTGCCATATAAACCGCCATATTTGCCTGACTGCCCGCATGAGGTTGAACATTGGCATGTTCACACATAAAAAGTTTGGTGAGTCGCTCGATGGCGAGACTTTCAATTCTATCAATATTTTCACATCCATCATAATATCTTTTATATGGATATCCTTCTGCATATTTATCTGTCAGAATTGAACCAACCGCAGAAAGAACGGCTCTGCTACAGTAATTTTCAGAAGCAATCAGATTAATGGTTTCTTTTTCCCTTTGCATTTCCTTTTTTATCAAACGAGAAAGAACTGGATCAACCTTTTCTAACATTTTTAATATCCTCTTCTCTGATATAAGAAAAATCAGCAAATTCTGTAAAAATACTATTAAATTTATTAAGCAAAGCAAGACGATTATTCTTCAAATCTTCCTCCGGGCACATCACAAGTGTGCTATCAAAAAATTCATCCACCGGATCCCGAAGCTCAATAAGCAATTTCAAAAATCCAGTGTAATCCGCTCTCCCAAAAACATCCTTTGCCCTGTCTGAAAAATCCATGTAGAATTCTGCAAGATTTCTCTCACCGGATTCTTTCAACAATCCATGGTTGAACTCTGAAATTTCAATATTTCTTTCTTTAGCCTGTTTGAGAATATTTGCAATACGGGTCACAGGAACAAGTATTGTTTCAGCGTCTGCTCTGGTTTTTATGAAATCTTTCAATGCATTAAGCTTCTTCCATACCCTTACAAAATTCATTCCGTCTATTGAAATTACGCTTGTTCTCAACCCTTTTGGAAATCCCCCGGATTCAAGATATGCTTCAAATCTCTGCATGAGCAATTCATTAACCCTTACTTTTGATAATTGCATTTCGCTGCCGATAATACCATAAGATTCCAGAACTTTTCTGACCACATCAGAATAGTCTGCCTCAACTCCCAATCTTTGCACAAGTGAAAAAAAGCCGCTGGCTGTCCTTCTCAAACCATACGGATCCTCTGAACCCGAAACATCACCACCAGCCGTGATGAAACCACATATAAAATCAAGCCTGTCAATTATACCAAGAACAATAGCACATTCGTCTTCAGGCAAAGGATCATCAGGATAAACAGGATATTTGTACTGCGCAATCACCCTGCAAATACTTTCATCTTTACCCGCATGTCCGGCATAAATCGCTCCCATTATTCCATGAAGTTCAGGAAATTCCCTGACCATTTCAGACGCAAGATCAAACTTGCAAAAGTGTGCAGCCTCAACAAGAATGTGTTTTCTGGAAGGTTCAAGTCCTAATAAATCATAAATTTTATTTGAGATTGATTTCAAACGATCAACCTTCTGAGCCAGTGATCCCCATCTCTGATGAAAAACTATCCTGCTCAGTCTTTTCCCCATATCATCAAACGAAATAGCCAGGTCTGAATCAAAGAAAAATTGAGCGTCGAGAATTCTTGTCTTCAGCAAATTCTCGTAGTTTTCCTGCACAATTGTATTAGAATTACCGTCGCTGACGACAAAAAATTCTTTTTTCAGGTGCCCATCGTAAAAAATAGGTATTCCCTTTGCTTTTTCTATCAGCACCCTCAGAACATCTTCTGGAAGTTTGCAGTCAATATCAGGGAATTTGCATCTTATTATACATGGATATTCAATTAAATTGATAAGGTTTTTCGCTGCAGATTTTTCAAAATCTTCGCCCTTTTTGATGGTTTTTTCAAGAAGCCCGAAAATAAATTTCTCCCTCAGGTCTTCACCGAGTACAACAAATGCTTTTTGAACCTTATCAAAATAGTCTTTCCAATCTAAAACTTTTATTCTTTTTGGGTTCAAAGTCCTATGACCGAAAGTGTATCTGGAACTTTTTGCACCGCCAAACTCAATATTTACAATCTCTTTGCCAAAAAAAGCAAGGATCCAGCGGACCGGCCTGTAGAAAATGTCTTCAGATTCATTCCATCTCATACCTCTCGGGATATCAATTTTCCTGAGAATTGATGGAAAAATCTCTGAAACAACAGAATTGGAAGAAACACCAGGAATTATTTTTTCTGTGCAGACAACCTTTTTCCCATTGGAATCCCTTATTTTCAAAGAAGAAACCTGAACATTGTGCGCCCTTGCAAAACCTAAAGCTGCAGCAGTTGGATGCCCCTTTTCATCAAAAGCGTTTTCATATTTAGGCCCCATTACCATTTTCCGTTCGGCAGGGGTTTCTGAAGGTAAATTTTTAACAAGAATAACAAATCTGCGAGGTGTAAAAAAGAACATTATATCCCCGGGCTCCAGTTTATTAGCCTTCAGCTCATTTAGAAAAAGCGGCCTGAATCTATTTACGAAGTGTTCTCCGGCCCATGAGGGAAGATCTTCACACCCAACCTCAATTAAAAGATTCCCTGTTTTCATTAAATATCCTGGAAATGATCGACCTTCTGGTTTTTAAAACTTATCATAAATTATACATTTTTTTTGCTGGATGACAAGTAAACAAGAAAATAAATCAGTATAATAAGGTGCGAAAGCCAAGGAGAAATCTGCCACGGTATTATTTCCGCCTTACCCAGAGAAATACCGGCTGAGTACAATGAATAGCTTCCCAGGGTTAATATAAAAGCGATAATAAAAATTTTAACCTTTGAGAAATTGCGGCCTTCAAAGAAAAATGGAATTAAAAGCATCACTATGAAGAGATTCAAAAGAGAATAAGAAAGTTTTGAATAAAGCACAATCCAGTCAAAACCTGATTTTACACCGAGCAGTGATGTTTCCTTCAAAATAGACCTCAGTCGGAAAAAGGATTCTCGCTCAAGGGCAGAATGCACGTATTTAACTATAATTTCAGGATTAAATTCGGTATTTAAGATAAAGTGATTGAAATTTTTACGTGGCGTGTTGTCCTTAAATACAGAAGCATTGTAAAAAATAATCCCTTCTTCAAATAATTGAGCCCTCTTTGAGTGAATTGTCAAAAAATGATCATATTGTTTTATTTTGAAAATAACATTTTCTATTGAATCAACATCATTAAATTTCTCCGCCCAGAAAAATGTCTGATTTGTAACAAAAATTAATGGGTATATGTTTTTTCCACCGCCTCTATGAACGCCCGGATAAGGAGGGAAACATCCTGCGATAAATGCAATAATTGAACAGCAGAATCCAAAAAAAATAAAAGTTCTGAATATATGAAGTTCTGAAATACCTGTTGCTTCAAGAACAAGAATCTGCCTGAATCTTCCCATCTCAGAAAAGACAAAAAGGGCGCTGAGGATCGTAACAAAGGGCAACACCAGCTGGAAGCTATCATAAAAATTTATAAGCCAGTCTTTCCATGGAAAAACACCTGTGTGTTTTGCATCCGCAAGACTCCAGAAAGCCTGTGTTACCAGCAGTAGAATAGACATTGATAGAAGCAGTGAAGCGAAAAACCCGAACATATTCTTCAGCAGATATTTATCCCTAAGTAACATGCAAGTATTTTCTCCTTATAAAGACCGTTGCCAGGATGAAAATTAAGGGCGAAACCAAAAAGATAAAAACATTACCTGTTTTATAAACAAGAGCCTCGCCAAAAAGAATGACAAAATATGAAGCAAGCCCTATTAAAAGACCTGTGCCAAGAATCTGAAAATATCCAGAAGCCTTTATTCCAATGCCGGCATAGAAACCTAAAAACAGATAAAACAAAGGCAAAATGGTAAAGATCAGCCTCTTTATGGTTATCAAAAGAACTTCCTTCTTTTCAAATGAAGAAAACATTGAATCAACCAGCAAAGGAAGAGTCATTTCCTTGATTTTTCTAATAGGTGGAAAATTAACCATGGTTCTGTAATGCAGTGAAAACACATAGAAATCAAACTTAACCTTTAACATGATATCGGTTTTCTTTATTGAATATGTCTCAATGAAACCTTTTTCAAGAGAAAGAAACAAATATCCCTGTTTATCTGTAAAAACCTTCGCTTTTTGAGCAAAGATTTTACAGACCAGATCCGAACCCTCTCTGTAAGAAATTGTAATATCAAATAGTTCCGCGTTTTTAACTTTTTCGACATAAATGGTTAAACCGGGAAAGTCCCTGATCAATGAATTGCTCCTGAAAAACTTTATTGGCGCGTCCATTCGTGCTTGATTAAGTAACATTTTTCTCTCATACATCGCCACAGGAGATACGAAGAAACACAACAAGAACTCAAGCGCCATAAAAAGTAGAGCAAAAATAGAAAAACAATTGAATATCTGCCTCGATGAAAGTCCTGAAATCAGAAATATCCAGTATTCTCTTTCAAGATTCATTCTCGCAATTGTTCCGGATATTGCAGCAAGAAAAGACAATGAAAAGATATCAGGGCTCACTTCAAGAAAAGAAAAAAGAAAAAATTTAACAACCGTTACAAATGTAAAAAAATGATTTATAATTAAATCCATAAGCCATAGAAAAGGCCTTATCATAAAAAGAAAAGAAAATATACAAAAGGCAAGAACAAAAAAATTTGAAAATTCTTTATAAAGGTATAATTTTCCTAATTTCATGGTATTAAAAAGGTTAAATTTTTTTCTATTTCATAATATCATAGACTTATTTTTTCCTGAAAGATGTCCGGGCTGCGAGAGATATACAAAACCTGAAAAATATTGTTTTTGCAGTGATTGTTTAACGCAAATAATACCCGCGCCGCTGTCAAACGAAAAAATATTATCACTTGCCATTTATGAAGGGCCGGTGAAGCAGGCAATACATAACCTGAAATACAGGAAAATAAAATGGATTGCTTTTGCATTTGCCGTATGGATGAACGACTTTTTGCAAAAACATAATGGTATTGAATTTGATTTAATAATCCCGGTTCCTTTACACCCTATTAAAGAATTCCAGAGATCCTTCAACCAGAGCTGGTTGATGGCATATCATCTCGGTAAAATGCAAAGGAAACAAACAGAGTATGCTGCGATTGTCAAGATAAAAAATAACAGGTCGCAGACAGAGCTTGATAATACAAAAAGGAAGGAAAATGTGAAAGGGGTCTATAAAGTAAAAAGAGCATCCCTTATAGAAAACAAAAACATTCTTATTATAGATGACGTTTATACAACAGGCGCTACTGTGGAAGAAATATCAAAAACGCTGATCAAAGCAGGAGCAGCAAAAACGACTGTTTTAACCGTTGCCAGAACCTGAAGCGCATCAAAAAACAATTAAGCAAACAGTTACTGAATATGTCATTTTTTGATTTTTACATAATGTTAGGTTAAAATTATCCCCCGGGAGGAAACAAAATGGAATTAATCGGAAGAGTCCACAAATTTGGAGACGATATTAACACTGACTATATAATTTCGGGTAGATATAAATTCAAAACACTCGATATGTCAGAACTGGCATCGCATGTTTTTGAAGACATTGACCCTGATTTTTCAAAAAAATTGACCCCAGGAGATTTTATTGTAGCGGGCAATAATTTTGGCTGCGGATCGTCACGGGAACAGGCCGTGCTTGCACTGAAATATGCAAAGGTAGGAGCAATTATTGCGAAAAGCTTTGCAAGGATATTTTTCAGAAATGGAATAAATGTTGGTCTGATACTTATTGAGGCAAATACAGATTTAATCACTCAAAACGACATTTTGAAGGTGGACCTTGTCAATGGGAAAATTCATAATCAAACAACGAATGAAACCATTCAAATAAGGCCTCTTCCTGATTTTTTAATCAGGATTATCAACGAAGGCGGCGTAATCAACTATTTAAAAAAATACAGGGACTTCCGGATATGAAAAAGCATAAAATAACATTGATTCCAGGTGATGGTATTGGACCTGAAATAACAGAAATAACTAAAAAATGTATAGAAGCAAGCGGAGTTAATATTGAATGGGAAGAATGTGAAGCAGGCATACCTGCGATAGAAAAATATGGCGATCCACTTCCGGAAAAAACCATAGAATCGATCAAAAAGAACAAAATATGCTTGAAAGGACCAATAACAACACCGGTCGGAAGCGGTTATAGAAGCATAAATGTTGCATTGAGACAGATCTTTAACCTTTATGCCTGCGTAAGACCATTCAAGGTCTATAAAGGAGCAAGAACTCTTTATGATCAGATAGATCTGATTATTGTGAGAGAAAATATGGAAGATCTTTATGCGGGTATAGAATTTGAAATAGAAAAACCTGAAACAATCCAGATTATTGACGAGATAAACAGGTTGCTTGGAAAAAAGATTGGAAAGGATTCTGGTATAAGTATAAAACCCATATCAATTTCAGCTACAGAAAAAATTGTTAGATTTGCTTTTGAACTTGCAAGAAAAAATGGAAGAAAAAAGGTTACTGCTGTCCATAAGGCAAACATTATGAAATTTACTGATGGACTCTTCCTGGAAACTGCAAAAAAGGTTGCTGTAGAGTATCCTGATATAGAATTTGAAGACAGAATTGTTGATAACATGGCAATGCAACTTGTTCAAAAACCTCAAAAATATGACGTTTTAGCCTGTCCTAATCTCTATGGTGATATTCTTTCTGACCTGTGCGCTGGACTTGTTGGTGGACTGGGACTTTCTCCGGGCGCCAATTATGGAGACAATGTGGCAATCTTTGAACCAACTCATGGAAGTGCTCCAAAATATGCAGGCAAAAATGTTGTAAATCCGACAGCTCAACTACTGGCAGCGGTTTTGATGCTCCGTTATATAAATGAATCAGAAGCAGCAAATAAACTTGAAAATGCTATCGCTCATGTTATAGAAGAAGGGAAATATACAACATATGATTTCAAACCTGAAGGATTACCAGGTGCAAGTACAGAAGAAATGGGCAATGCAATAATAGAGAAACTGGGAACATAAATGGTTACTGTTGTGATTGGTATGCAGTGGGGTGATGAAGGTAAAGGTAAAATCATAGACACTCTTGCTGCAAAACATGACATAGTTGCGAGATATCAGGGTGGAGCAAACGCGGGACACACTGTTATTCATAATAATCAAAAATTTGTCTTTCATCTTGTACCCTCAGGAATACTTCACAATAATATCATTGGAGTTATAGGCAACGGCGTTGTTATTGATCCTGCTTCATTTTTTCAGGAATTGACAGAGATAGAAAATCAGGGTGTGGATTTTACCGGACGTCTTATGATAGCAGAAAATGCTCATTTAACCCTGCCTTATCATAAATTACTTGACCAGATTGAAGACAGAAAAAGAGGAGCCGAAAAACTTGGCACAACAGGAAGAGGCATTGGTACAACCTACACGGATAAGTATGGAAGAATTGGCATAAGAGTTGTCGATTTCATTAATGAAGAACTTTTTATAAGAAAGTTGCATACAGCACTTGAACTGAAAAATTATCTTTTACAGCAATACTATAAGGAGTCTGTTATTAATGTGGATAAACTTGCTGAAGAATATGGCAGGTACAGAAAAAGATTCAAAGAGTTTGCAGTGGATGTTTCATCATATCTCAACAATGCGCTTGACAGAGGAAAAGAGGTTCTTGCAGAGGGAGCTCAAGGAACTTTTCTTGATATTGATTTCGGTACCTATCCATATGTGACCGCATCAAATCCTATCTCAGGTGGTGTATGTACCGGTCTTGGCATCGGACCAAAGAGAATTAAAAAAATAATAGGCGTTGCAAAAGCATATACAACAAGAGTGGGTATGGGACCTTTTCCCACAGAAATGGAAGGCGAATTGAATGAAAAACTGAGAACAGTAGGAAACGAATTCGGTGCAACAACAGGAAGACCAAGGAGATGTGGCTGGTTTGATGCGGTTATCGTAAAATATGCTGTTGCATTAAACGGAATAGATGAATTAATCATTACAAAACTGGACGTATTGTCAGGTATTAATACAATAAAAGTTGGTGTTAAATATTTTCATGAAGGTAAACCGCTTGATAAGTATCCACTTGATACCACAATTTTCGAAAATGTTGAAGTTCAATATGAGGAAATACCTGGCTGGAACGAAAACATAAACAACATCTCTGAATTTAGCCATTTACCTGCAAGGGCAAAAAAATACATTGAGAAGATAGAGGAACTGGTTGGAATAAAAATTTCCGCTGTATCAGTGGGTTCATCCAGGGAACAGATTATAAGACGTTAAAAAATCGCTTGACACCAAACACATCCGGTCTTATAATGAACTGAATAAGAAACAATCAGAAAATCCGTATTTTTCACAAGAAATTGCTTTGCCTGCAATTTAAGTAAAGCAAGGAGAATTGATGACCGGTTCAAAAATAATTGTTGAATGCCTTAAAAAAGAAAAAGTGGAAGTGATCTTCGGGTACCCTGGAGGAGTGGTACTGCCCCTTTGCGATGCGCTATACGACAGCGGAATAAAGTTTATATTAACCAGACACGAACAGGGCGCCGCTCATGCTGCAGATGGTTATGCAAGAGCATCCGGAAAAGTTGGTGTATGCCTTGCTACCTCAGGACCCGGATCAACAAACCTGGTAACAGGAATTGCAACAGCATATATGGATTCGATTCCAATGGTCGCAATCACAGGACAGGTGGCAACGCATCTGATAGGTAACGATGCATTCCAGGAGGTTGATACCACCGGTATCACAAGACCCATAACCAAGCATAATTATCTTCTGAAAAACGTTGAACAGATTGGAACTGTATTCAAGGAAGCTTTTTACATTGCAAAAACAGGAAAACCAGGACCTGTGCTTATTGACATTCCCGTGGATGTACAGCGAGCTGAAACGGATTTTAATTATCCTGAAAAAATAGAAATAAGAAGCTATAAACCTGTTTATAACGGTCATCCGCTTCAGATTGAAAGAGCCCTTTCATTGATTGCTTGCTCAAAAAAGCCGATCATTCTTGCGGGCGGCGGAGTTATAAGCGCCAATGCATCCGATGAACTCAGGAGTCTTGCAGAAAAAGCTAAAATACCTGTTGCCCTCACAATGATGGGTCTCGGCAGTTTTCCAACAGAACACGATCTGCATCTGGGTATGATTGGAATGCATGGAACAAGATATGGTAATAACGCTATAATGGAAGCCGATGTCCTGATAGCAGCAGGGTGCCGGTTTGATGACAGGGTCACCGGTAAGATAAGTGAGTTTGCTCCTCATGCAAAAATCATACATATTGATATAAATCCTGCCTCTATAGGAAAGAATGTGGCTGTTGAGATTCCAATTGTGGGCGATGTTAAAAATATTCTGGCACAGTTTGTAAAAAATATACCAAAAACAAGTACAGCAGAATGGATTGAAAGGATTTCCGAATGGAAGAAAAAATATCCGTTGAATTATAAGAATACAGATGGGCTTAAACCACAGTTTGTCATCGAAACAATTTCGGAGTTGACAAAAGGTGAAGCAATTATAACAACTGAGGTAGGACAGAATCAGATGTGGGCTGCACAGTATTACAAATTCAAACATCCAAGAACTTTCATCTCTTCGGGTGGGCTCGGAACCATGGGTTTTGGATTTCCAGCCGCGATAGGCGCACAGGTTGCCTATCCCGATAAAACAGTAATTGATATTGCGGGAGATGGAAGTATCCAGATGAATATTCAGGAACTGAGTACCGCTGTGGCAGAGAAAATACCTGTTAAGGTGATTATTCTTAATAATTGTCATCTCGGAATGGTGAGACAGTGGCAGGAACTTTTTTATCAGAAAAGATACGCTTTTACCTGTTTGAAAGGAAAACAACCCGATTTTGTTAAGATTGCAGAAGCTTATGGTGCAACCGGATACAGAGCTACAAAACGTGAAGAATTAAAGAAAATACTCACAAGGGCTCTTAATCATAAAACAGGTCCTGTGTTTGTTGAGTGTGTTGTCGAGCCGGAGGAAAATGTTTTTCCAATGGTTCCTGCCGGTGCAAGTCTAAAAGAAATGATAGGAGGTCTTGCATAGATGGATTCAATTGAACGCCATATCATTTCGGTCACGGTTGAGAATAAATCAGGAGTACTTGCAAGAATTTCAGGGCTTTTTTCTGCACGAGGCTACAATATCGATAGCCTTGCTGTTGCTGAAACAGAAGACCCAACTGTTTCAAGAATGTCCATTGTTGTAAAAGGCAATGAAAAGATTCTTGAACAGATATATAAACAACTTAACAAATTAATTGATGTGATTAAAGTCCAGGACCTGACAACTGAGGCCCATATAGAAAGAGAACTTGTTCTTCTGAAGGTGAATACAGCCGGTAGCAGTGCAAGAAACGAAATAGTACAGCTGGTTAATATATTCAGAGCAAAAATCGTTGATGTCAGCAGGAAAAGTTTGACGATAGAGCTGGTTGGAAGCAAAGCTAAAGTTGATGCAATGATAGATTTGATGAAGGGTTTTGGAATAAAAGAAATGACCAGAACAGGAAGAATAGCAATTTGCAGGGATACGAGCAAAGAAAAGTAAACTTCTAAACCATATAAAAATTGGAGGGAAAGATGGCGAAAATCTATTATGACAGCAATGCGGATTTAAATATTCTTAAGAGTAAGACCATCGGTATAATTGGATATGGAAGTCAGGGCAGAGCACATGCACTGAATCTTCGTGATAGCGGATTAAGAGTGATGGTTGCTGAATTAAAGGGAACAAACAACTGGACACTTGCAGAAAAAGACGGATTTGAACCTGTTGACACAGCAAAACTTGTCAGGGAAACAGATGTCATGATGATGCTGACACAGGACAATCTTCAGCCAATTGTGTATGAAAATGAAATAAAACCAAATCTCAAAGACGGAAAAGCACTTGGTTTTGCTCATGGTTTCTCAATTGTCTACAGCCAGATAAAACCACCCGCGTCAATAGATGTTTTCATGGTGGCTCCAAAAGGTCCTGGAGATCTTGTAAGAACTCAATTTGTTGAAGGAAAAGGTGTTCCGTGTCTGGTCGCGGTTGAACAAAACCCAACAGGAAATGCTCTAAAAATTGCTCTTGCTTACGCCAAGGGACTTGGTGGAACAAGATGCGGGGTTGTGGAAACGACATTTCAGGAGGAAACAGAGACGGATCTTTTTGGAGAACAGGTTGTGCTTTGCGGTGGAGTTACTGAACTCATCAAAGCATCCTTTGAAACCCTTGTTGAAGCAGGATATCAACCAGAAATTGCTTATTATGAAACCTGCCACGAACTGAAGTTAATTGTTGATCTTATAATTGAAAGAGGCATTCAGGGTATGAGAAAGGTAATCAGCGATACCGCTGAATATGGAGATATGACAAGAGGACCCAGAATTATCAATGATTCAGTTCGCAAAGAAATGAAAAAAATCTTGACCGAAATCCAGGAAGGAACTTTCGCGAGAGAATGGATTCTCGAAAATAGAGTTGGTAGACCGGTATTCAATGCACTGGTGAAAAGGGCGGAAAAACATCTGATTGAAGATGTTGGAGCAAAAATGCGAAGTATGATGCCCTGGCTGAAGAAAAAATAAGCCCTGAATATTCCTATTTCCTGTTTATCTGACAGGGGGGAAATATGAGTGAATTGTTAATTGCACCAACAAAAGAACTTATCAGCAAGATGGGAACCGTCATCTCAAAACTTCTCTTTGGATTGTTGGTTTTCATTGTCGGCTGGATAATAGCAAAGGTCTTCAAAATCCTTGCAACAAAATTTCTTAAGATGCTTAAAGTTGATAAACTGGTCGAAGATTCTGGTTTCAGAGAGATACTCTTGAGAGGACAGATAACAAAAGAACCCTCAGAACTGATGGCAAGCGTTGTATACTGGCTCCTTTTGATAGTTGTGGTATTTCTCTCAATAAGTGTTGCAGGAGTTCCGATACCTTCAGAGGTAATAGAAAATCTGCTTTCTTTTATACCTAAAATCATTATAGGACTAATTCTTTTTATTGCAGCCCTCCTTGTCGGCAATATAGTTGAAGGAGTTGTAAATACCGCAGCAGGAAACGCAGGTATTCAACAATCGCAGATACTTGGCAAAACGGCCAAAGTTGTAATAATCATATTTGGTGTGGTACTTGCACTTGAAGAAATGGGCATAGGAGGAAATTTTGTAACATCAGTTTTTAATATAATCCTTGCAAGCGGCGCACTTGCTTTTGCTCTTGCTTTCGGTCTCGGTGCAAAAGATATCGTCAAAAACTGGCTTGAACAGTTTATGACCAAGAAACCATGAGGATCTTTTCAGCAGTAAAGATTGAAAATGGAGTGATTAAAGAAATAACGAAATTGCTTGAAATAATTAATAGACACAGAGATAAAATAAAAGTTGTTCCCTCAAAAAATCTGCATCTAACCTTAAGATTTCTTGGTAATATAAATCAAGAAATGTGTGAGAATTTCTCAAACGAGCTTTCAAAAAGTTGTTCGGGACTCAAACCATTTTCAATTAATATACACGGTATAGGTTTTTTCCCGTCCAGAAGAAAAGCCAGAGTTATATGGGTGGGCATTGATGAAAATCCTGTTCTCAGAAAAATCTATATTTTTACAGAAAATGCTGCTGAAAAAATCGGATTGAAACCTGAAAATAAATTTCAGGGTCACATCACTGTCGGCAGGATAAAAACGGATCTATCTCCCGATATAATAAATGAACTGGAAAAAAATTTTCACGATAGACCATGGGGAGAAATGATTGTTAGAAAAATTACAATATTTGAATCAATTTTACATCCAGAAGGTTCTGAATACAGAGAACTTATAAACATACCACTTGGAGGAAACTGAAATGGATAAAGACAAAGCATTATCTATGGCTATAGAGCAGATTGAAAAAAATTTCGGTAAGGGTTCCATAATGAAGCTTGGAGAAAAAACGCGTCTTGAAGTTGATGCAATACCAACAGGTGCAATAACACTGGATCTGGCACTGGGTGTGGGTGGGATTCCAAGAGGAAGAGTAACAGAAATATTCGGACAGGAATCTTCCGGAAAAACAACCCTTGCCCTGCAGGTGATCGCTGAGGCTCAGAAAGGTGGTGGACAGGCCGCATTTATAGATGCAGAACACGCCCTCAATCCTCAGTATGCACAAAAACTCGGTGTTAATCTGGATGAACTTTTGATAAGTCAGCCGGATACAGGGGAACAGGCACTGGAAATTGCTGAATCTCTGATAAGAAGTAATGCAATAGATGTGGTTGTCATCGATTCAGTCGCTGCACTTGTTCCAAGAGCGGAACTTGAGGGAGAAATGGGTGAGTCTGTTATGGGACTTCAAGCAAGACTCATGTCCCAGGCTTTAAGAAAACTAACGGGGTACATCAGCAAATCGAAAACCGCAGCAGTTTTTATCAATCAGGTGCGAGAAAAAATAGGAGTATTTTTTGGTAACCCTGAAACCACCCCTGGCGGCAGAGCACTTAAATTCTATTCGTCTGTAAGACTTGAGGTGAGAAGGATTGAAAACCTGAAAACCGGTCAGGGAGAAATGTATGGAATCAGGATAAGAACGAAGGTTGTAAAAAACAAGGTGGCTCCGCCTTTTAAAGAAGCAGAAATTGATATTCTTTTTGATTCTGGAATTTCAAAAGAAGGCTCGGTTATAGACGCAGGGCTTGCCCTTTCAGTTATCGAGAGAAAGGGCACACACCTGTATTTTGGCGAAAAATCCATCGGTCATGGGAAGGAAAATTCAGTTAGGTTTTTGAAAGATAATCCAGAAATAGCTAACCAGATAATCAAACAGATAAAACAAAAAGCAGGACTTGAAAAAACATCAGAGCAAAAAACACAGGAAAAAGAAAAAAAATAACATGGAGGAAGATATGGGGAAAAAACAGACAGGCGTAGGATTGATTGGTTATAAGTTTATGGGAAAAGCTCATTCTCACGCATATAAAGATGTATCTTTGTTTTTTGATCTTCCGTTAATTCCTGTAATGAAAGTAATCTGTGGAAGACATGATAAACCCTTATCAATAGCTCAGGAACAATTTGGATGGGAAGAAAGAACAACCGACTGGAAAAAAGTCGTTAACAGAGATGATATAGATATTGTTGACATAACAACCCCTCCTGACCAGCATAAAGATATTGCTATTGCGGCAGCCAGAGCCGGAAAGTTTGTGTTCTGCGAAAAACCTCTTGCAGCCTCACTAAAAGAAGCTTACGAAATGCTTGAAGCAGTTGAAAAATATGACGTCGGACATGCAATATGTTTTAATTATAGAAAATTACCGGCAGTGGGCCTTGCAAAAAAACTGATTGAAGAAGGCAGAATAGGAAAAATTTATCATGTAAGGGCTGTGTATCTGCAGGACTGGATACTTGATCCTGAATTCCCTCTCGTGTGGCGATTGAAAAGGAAAATAGCGGGTTCTGGAGCACATGGAGATCTGAATGCCCATCTTATAGATATGACAAGATATCTGGTGGGAGAATTCTCCGAGGTTGTTGGTTTAAATGAAACGTTTATAAAAGAAAGACCTCTCCTTATAGAAAAAGATGATCTGAACACTGGACTTGTTGTGACAGAAAAATCCGAAAAGAAGGGAAGGGTCGATGTTGATGATGCCACGATTTTTCTCGCGCGATTCAAAAACGGTGCTATAGGTTCTTTTGAAGCAACAAGATTCGCTCCTGGAAGAAAAAATGGACAGAAATGGGAAATAAATGGAAGTAAGGGAAGTATCGTTTTCAACCTTGAAAGGCTTAATGAACTTGAATATTATTCAGTTGATGACCCAGCCTGCATTCAGGGATTCAGAACAATTATTGCAACAGATTCCTCCCATCCATACACAGCAAACTGGTGGCCAGCAGGTCATATCATTGGATACGGTGACTCATTTGTTAATATGATCGCTGACATTTTGAATTGTATCGCAAAAAATAAATTGCCTGCACCAAACTTTATTGATGGGGTAAAATGTCAGGAAATTCTGGAAGCAGTTGAAGAATCATGCAAACAGGGTAAGTGGGTTAAAATTAAATCAAGAATCTAAACCTCCCTGAAATTTTTTGCATCTAAAACTTAGAAAGAATAACAAAGGGAGGTTACAATGGAAAAAAGGAAGTTTTTAGCAATAGGAATCATTGCAGGTATAATTGGCGGTTGTTTTGCTTTCGGTACATTGTATGCGTTAACAAAGCAAGGCAAAGCTTTAGACCTCAGCAATAAGTCGGTTCAGTATGTTGACACATCAGGTGCATATGCAATTCAAAATGCTTTTGTTCAGGTGGCAAAATCAGTTAAACCTGCAGTTGTGATGATTACCACAGAGAAAACTGTTACATACAGATACTGGAATCCATTTGGAGATGATTTTTTTGACCGGTTTTTTGAAGATTTTGACGTACCGAGATTCAGGCAGCAGCAACCAAAAACCTATAAAAAGAAGCAGGAAGGATTGGGTTCAGGATTTATTGTGGATGAAGATGGTTATATCCTCACCAACAATCATGTTATTCAGGGTGTTGACAGAATTCTTGTAAAACTTTTGAATAACGAAAAAAAATATGAAGCGAAGATAATAGGAACTGACTCAAGAACAGACCTTGCTCTCATCAAAATCGATGCCGGTAGAAAATTACCCTCGGTTATTCTCGGAGATTCCGACAATATTGAAATAGGCGAGTGGGCTATTGCTATCGGAAATCCGATGGGTCTTGAGGAAACGGTTACAGTAGGAGTGATCAGCGCAAAAGGCAGAAGTGTTCTTGGCACAAGCCCTTATGAGGATTTTATTCAAACAGATGCAGCCATCAATCCTGGAAATTCTGGCGGACCGCTTGTAAATATTAAGGGGGAAGTGATAGGTATTAATACGGCTATCATTGCTCCTTATATGGCACAGAATATCGGATTTGCAATTCCTATAGACATAGCAAAAAAGGTTTTCAGGGAACTTAAGTCCACAGGAAAGGTAACGAGGGGTTTTCTCGGGGTTTATCTGCAGCCACTCACAGAAGAACTTGCAGCGTCCTTTGGTTTAAAAGAAACAAAGGGTGCACTAATTTCAAGTGTAATTTCTGACACTCCCGCAGAAAAAGCAGGATTAAAAGAAGGAGATGTTATTCTTGAATTCAACGGCAAACCCATTTCAGATGTAAAGGATCTTCAGAAGAAGGTCGCGGATTCGAAAATTAGAGACACTGTTACACTCGGGGTGTGGAGAGAGAAAAAGAAAATTACTGTGTCAATAAAAATTTCAGAAAGGCCTGAAGAAACCGCTATTTCAAAAAAAGAAGAATCAGAACAAGCAGGAAAATACTGGAGAGGCCTGAAAGTTAGTGATATTACTGATGAAATAAGGAAAAAGTCCAACATATCTCCTGATATAAAAGGAGTAATCGTAATAGATGTTGAACCGGGTTCATCTGCAGACGAATGTGAAATAACTGCTGGCACCATAATAAGAAAAATTGATAATATTTCTATTTCCAGTTTAAAAGATTTTCAGACGATAATAAACAAAATAGACAAAAAATCCGCGGTAACTTTGTGGGTGCAACAGGAAGGAAGCAATCGTTTCTGCGTTCTCAAAGGTGAATAAAAAAAATCAGGTTCTGAAAGAGGCCTTCAGGATTCTGAGTATTACTGATGTATCAGAAACAAAACTCAAAAGTCTTCTTGAAAAACGAGGATACAAAGAACCTGAACTATCAGAAACCATAGAATATCTGAAAAAAAGAAATTTTATAAGCGATATCCGTCTCGCAAATCTGCTTACAGAAAAGTACATAAAAAAGAAAAAAGGGTCAAATTATATTCGCTGTATTCTTTCAGGTAAGGGTATTTCAGAGAAAGTAATTTCTGAGGTGCTTGCCAAAACATATCCTGAGAGTTTAGAATATAAGGTGGCGAAGGAATTGCTATCTTCATTAAAAAAACCCTTGAAAAAAACGTTTTATGTCCTTAATTCAAGTGGTTTCAGCGAACAGGTTATAGAAAGATTAAAAGAGGAGAAATGTGAACAGTAAAGAAATAAGATCACGATATCTTGATTTCTTTGAGAAAAAAAATCACACTGTTGTTCCCAGCAGTAGTTTAATACCTTTTGAAGATCCAAGTCTGCTTTTTACCAGTGCTGGAATGGTACAATTCAAAAAATTCTGGGCGACTGAAACACCGCTGCCATACAAAAGAGCAACATCATGTCAGAAGTGCCTTCGTGCAGGTGGAAAAGACAGCGATCTTGAAAAGATTGGATGGAGTGGAAGGCACCACTCCTTTTTTGAAATGCTTGGAAATTTTTCATTCGGAGATTATTTTAAGGAAGAGGCAATTAATTGGGCACTGGAATTTGTAACCCAGCATCTTAAAATAAACAGAGAAAAACTCTGGGTTTCTTACTATTGTGAAGATGCAGAAACACTTAAAATATGGAAGAAATTGCTTCCTGAGACCAGAATCGTACCCCTTGGAAAGAAGGATAACTTCTGGGGTCCAGCAGGAAACACCGGACCATGTGGACCATGTACAGAAATATATATAGATGCAGGAACAGATCCTGCCTGCAATAATGAAAACTGTAAACCAGGTTGCGAATGCAATCGTTTTCTTGAATTCTGGAATCTGGTATTTCCTCAATATAATCAACAGGCAGGCGGGCAATTACAACCTTTAAAACGAAAAGGCGTTGACACCGGTATGGGACTTGAAAGGATTTCAAGGATTATGCAAAACACGACTTCAAATTATGAAACAGACCTTTTTGTTCCTTTGATATTAAAGCTGGAAGAAATCTCAAAACTTAAATATGAGAAAAAAACAAAAGAGTTCAGAATAATTTGCGACCATTTTCGAGCAGCTGCGTTCCTTATTGGTGATGGTGTTTATCCTGATAACGAGGGAAGGGGATATGTATTGAAAAGAATCATAAGAAGGGCCTATTTCCAGGGAACAAAACTTGGAATCAACACACCTTTTCTTTCAAATTTGATTGACCCGTTGATTTCAATCTTTGATGGTGCTTATCCAGAAATTGAAAAAAACACAGAGGAAATAAAAAAGATAATATATGAGGAAGAGAAAAAATTTACTGATTCTCTGTTGTCGGCAAGAAAAATTTTTGAATCTGATATAACCAACCTATCAGACAAAATAATCCATGGAAAGCTTCTTTTCAGGTGGTATGACACATATGGAATTCCCCGAGATTTGATTTCTGATCTTGCTGAAGAAGCCAATCTAAAACCAGACTGGATTGATTTTGAACAGCATATGAAAAAGCAGCAGGAACAGGCAAGAGAAAAATCTATCTTCGAACAGAAAAGACAGCCTCTGTTTGAATCCGAACAGATCAATGAAACTGTTTTCACCGGATACCAGAATACCGAAAACAAAGGTAAAATTATAGCATTGTATCACTTACCTGATAAAAATCTCTGGGAAATGGTACTGGACGTTTCTCCTTTTTACCCGGAAAAAGGCGGACAGGTTGGAGACAAAGGTATCATAAATGGAGCAAAATGGCGTTTTGATGTAATGGATACGCAGATTGATTCACGTGGTGTAATTTTTCATATAGGAAAGTTTATTTCAGGTTTACCCGAAGATGTTAAAATAATGGAGCAGGTTATGGCTGCGGTTTCCCGTAAACACAGGATGGATGTATCTGCAAACCACACAGCAACCCATTTGCTTCATTATTGTCTGAGAAAAATTTCAAACAATCAGGCAAAACAGGCCGGTTCTTTTGTTGGTACTGATAGATTAAGATTTGACTTTGTTTATCCGGAAATATTTAACCAGAAGATAGTTGATAAAATTGAATCTGATATCAATACCATCATATTTGAAAATCATCCTGTAATGGTTGAGGAAATGGATTACCAGCAGGCAATTGGAAAAGGAGCTATTGCATTATTCACTGAAAAATATGAGGAAAAGGTCAGAGTTGTGACAACCGGAAGTTTTCACGCGGAACTGTGTGGAGGTATCCATGTTAAAACAACTTCAGAAATTGGTGTATTTAAGGTTGTATCTTTTTCTTCTATTGGAGAAAATATAAAAAGGATCGAAGCTGTTACAAGAGAAAATGCCTATATCTGGTTCACAAAGCATATTAATGTGCTGATGCAGATAAGTGATACATTAAAAACACCACCTGAAAATATCATTTCCTCAGTAAATAAATTAAGAAAACAGTTGCAGGATACTGAAAAAAAACTTGAATCAATTCTTGAAAAAGCTTCAATTGATATTCCTTCCACCCTGAAAAAAAATAAACGAAAAATTCAAATAAAAGATAGAACCATTGATGTTATTGCAGGAAGAGTGGATGGTATCAACATTGAACATCTTGGAAAAATTGCCGATGGTCTGGTAGATAATAATAAAAATATCGTGGTGTTCATTGCAGGAGTGGTTGACGGAAAAATCGCTCTGACCTGTAAAGTAACACCTGATATTTCTCATCTGATTCCGGCTTCGAAACTTATAAAATATGTGGCAAAAATATTAAATGGGTCTGGTGGAGGTAAACCTGAATTCGCGCAGGGATCTGGAAAAGATATTACAAAAATCGATGAGGTAATATCACAAATTTATGATATCATACCGGACATTCCAAGTAAATGAACCGCTCGATTAAAAAGAATAATAATCTGATAGAGAAAAAAAATTCAAGGGACAGAAATATTGAACTTGAACTTCTTGAGAAAATAAAAAATGGAGATTTATATGCCTTAGAAAAGTTTATGAAGATTAACCAGGGTCTTGTTGTTTCCATTGCAAAAAAATATGCTTTTAACCCGAATATCATGGATGATTTGATTTCTGAGGGTAATATCGGTCTTCTTGAAGCGGTGAAAAAATTTAAGCCAGAAAAACATACAAGGTTTGGAACATATGCCTATTTCTGGGTCAAACGTTATATAATGCGGGCTATAGCGAACAAAACTTTCAGAGTGCCTGAAAAAATACAGAAGATGAAAATAAAGTACAAAAATTTAATAGAAAAAATAAAACTTGAAAAAAACAGATATCCTGAAAATTCTGAGATGGCATCCCTTCTGAAGATTGATCTTCCAACATTCTTGAAATATAAACCTTATTTTGAAGCCACAATGATTTCGCCTGTATTCAAAGACAGAGAGGATGAAAACTATGAACTTTTTGATATCAGAGATTTTGGGACTGACAGTAATCGCTGGGACAGAATGCTGATTGATAAAGAAATTATCAATAAATTGTTTGAGAGATTGAAAAATAAAAATAAGCGTATTAAAACTGATATCTGGATAAAGGTTTTAAAACTGCATTTCGGGATTGACAATGGAATTCCCAGATCGTATAAGGAAATTGCAAAAGAAATGGGTATGAGCAGACAGAGAATTCATCAGATAGTAAAGAATTGTCTAAAATATCTGAACAACGAAATAAAGGAGATGAAAAATGAAGGAATTATATGATGCAATAAGAACAATTCCAAATTTTCCAAAAAAAGGTGTAATGTTTCGCGATATTACACCTCTGATAAAAACCGATTCACTTTTTGCAAAAAGTATTGAGCTGTTTGCAAAACAGGTTCCTTCAGAAATAACAAAAATAGTGGCGATAGAGTCAAGAGGATTTATCTTCGGTGGTGCCCTGGCCTGTCTGTTAAGAAAGGGTTTTGTGCCAATAAGGAAAATAGGTAAACTGCCCTGCGAAACAATAAAACACACCTATGCGCTTGAATATGGCGAAGATACAATAGAAATTCCTGCAGACGCATTTGAAAAAGGAGAACAGGTGGTTTTGATTGATGATGTTCTTGCAACCGGTGGAACAGCCGCAGCAGCGTGCTCTTTGATAGAATCAGCAGGAGCAGAAATAAAAAAAATACTGTTCCTTATAGAATTAAAAGGCCTTGATGGCAGGAAAAAGATTGAAAAATATGACGTTTACAGCATCTTAAATTTATGAAAAAAATATTCCACTCTTTCAACGCAATTGTTGTTTTATCCATTTTATGCATTCCTGCTATATTTAAAACGACAAATGCTGAAGGGAAAAAATCCCTTTCAGAATGGCCCAGAACAGAAAACAGAATCAACAATATAAAAATTTTAGTGGCAGAAACAGCGGAACTGGCTCATCAGGGTTTCTGCAACGCATCTTCTGACGATTTTCAAAGTACAGCAATCTGGTTTCCTGATATCAAAGAAGGCACCATGTTTGTCAATACCAATCCAGGTTTTGGAACAGTCAATCGTGACCTTAAAATTGTTTTCCTTGATAGAAACTGGGTTGTTCTTGAAATACAAACGATGGTAAAGAAAAAAGGAACAGCAATTGCCCCGAAAAACACTTACCATGCAATTGAAGGTATTCCGGAGATTATCAACAGGCTAGGGTTTGAAAGAGGAAATCCCGCTCCTTTTCGAATAATAAGAATAGACGGAAAATATTATTGTTTATCCCGCCAATAGCAAGAAATTCCGTTAAAGGTTGAACTGATACTACACAAGATGCATTTCGATCATTTTTTCCGCTATCTGCACCGCATTCTGAGCCGCACCCTTTTTAATATTATCCCCAACAACCCACATTTCAATTGCGTTCTCAAGCGCGGTGCTTTTCCTTATTCTGCCAACGAAGACATCGTCTTTTCCAGATACATCAACTGGCAAAGGATAACAGGAATTTTCAGGTTCATCTAAAAGTTTCACACCTTCTGTGGATGCAAGAATCTCACGACATGTTGCAATATCCGGACATGATTCAAATTGAACGCTGATGGCTTCAGAATGTCCGTTTAAAACTGGCACCCTGACACATGTTGCAGAAATCATAATATCCTGGCACCCAAGAATTTTTCTTGTCTCAAGAATCATTTTTACTTCTTCTGAATAATATCCTTCAAACCTGTCCGAGAGACTTCCTATATGTGGAAGAACATTCAGGAAAATTCTATGAGGATATACATTTACAGTAAAATTTTTTTCTTCAACATACTGGTGAATCTGTGTTTCAAGTTCTTCCAGTGCTTTGCTTCCAGTTCCAGAAACAGCCTGATAGGTTGAAGCAATGATTCTCCTTAATCGATATTTTTTGTGAAGAGGAGCAACAGCCATCAACATTATTATTGTGGAACAATTTGGATTGGCTATAAGTCCCTTATATTGATTCAGATGTTCCGGGTTTATTTCCGGAATAACCAGCGGCACATCGGGATGCATCCTGAAATCGCCACCATTATCAATTACAATTGCTCCTTTCTCAACAGCCTTCCATGCAAACTCAAGACTTGCACCTTTTTCTCCTTCAGTGCCAGCAAAAAATGCAAAATCAATTCCTTCAAAACAGGAATCAGTTGTTTTCAGCACATTAAAATTCTTACCAGCTATAATTTCCTCTCTTTCTCTTGTTGCAAAAACTTTCAGCTGGTCAAAAGGAAAATTCCTTTCAATTAAAACTTCCACCATTTTTTTACCAACAAGTCCTGCTCCCACCACACAGACATTATATTTTTTCATGGAAACCACCTTCCTTCAGACTTTCAAATTCATTTCTACAATAACCCATTGAGTACCATTCACAATCGTTACATAACCAATCAAACATTCCCAATGAAAATCGTTCCCTTATTTTTTCATAAAGTATTCCTGCCTTTTCCGTGCGATCGGTCTCTATCTGAAGAAGTGAAATTATCTGCATTTCCTTATTGTTCAAACGAACTTCTGAGTCCGGATTTTTTGCGCATCCGAAATTTGAAAAATAAGGACACGATCTGCAGATATCATCACAACCTGAAACTAATTTAATTTCAATTTCAGAATTTTTCTTTATCTTTTCTGAAATTCCTGCCATGTTACTGACAAAATCAGTCGAGTAACCAATCCCTTTAAAACCGAGCAAACAAAAAAGGTGATGGGGTCTAATCTTTAAAAGATTTTCCATTTGAATAATGAGGGAAAATCGTAAAAGCTATGTATGCCGCAAGGTATGCCTTCAAAATATCAACAGGAATAAAAGGCACTACAGCAAAAAGCAGAGTGGTTTTCAAACCAGCACCCATCACAACTGAAAACCACATGGCACCACAGCAATATATCATTGCAATTCCAGCCAGCATTAAAAAAATCAGCGGTGAAATATTCTTGTTCCTCTTCCTATCCCAGAAATATCCAATAACAAAAGAAGCAGGAATAAATCCAATGATATAACCAAAAGAAGGAAGTAAGGAAAGAATTCCAGACTTTGCGCCGGCAAACCATGGTATGCCACTTATCCCGCCCAGAAGATACATAACCTGGCTTATGCCAGCCCAGTTTCTTCCGAGGAATATGCCACTCAGAAGTACAACAAACACCTGACCCGTAACAGGAACAGGTGTGAAAGGCAATCTTATGTATATCTGGGCTGAGATTCCTGTAAAAAAAGCAAAAATTAGAGAAAGCAGCAATTTCTCAACAAAGGTAGCTTCCTTTCGCCATTCAGAATATGCCTGAAATCCATATTTCCATCGTTTTATTATATGATCCATAAAACCTCCGGAAACTTCAAATTTCAGAAACAAATCTGGCAATCAATTTTCCGACCTCAGATGTTCCCATACCCATTTTACCGGCTTCAAGGCTTTTGATATGCTTTTCTGAAAGGGATTTACAGATGGCTTTTTCAATACATTCGGCAGCAGCTGTCTCACCGAGCGTATCAAGCATCATTCCACCAGCAGCAATTGTTGCTATCGGACATATGACATTTTTGCCGGTATACTTGGGAGCTGAACCATGAATGGGCTCAAACATGCTGACACCCTCCGGATTGATGTTTCCTCCTGCAGCAACACCAAGCCCTCCCTGCGTGATAGCAGCAAGATCTGTGATAATATCGCCAAACAGATTGTTGGTTACTATAACATCGAACCATTCAGGATTTTTAATCATCCACATGCAGGTTGCATCAACAAAAGCATAATCAAGTTTAATATCAGGATAATCCCTGTTAACATCAATACAGGTTCTCCTCCACAGGTCTCCTGAAAATGTAAGTACATTGGCTTTATCAGCACAGGTAACAGTTTTATTTTTATTTCTCCTGCGAGCAAGTTCAAAAGCGTATCTGACACACCTTTCAACTCCTTTTCTTGTGCTTATATCAAGCTGGGTTGCAACCTCATCCTGTGTACCTTTTTTGAAAAAACCACCTATGCCACAGTAAGCACCTTCTGTGTTTTCTCTCACAACAACATAGTCTATATGTTCTGGACCTTTATCCTTCAACGGAGTCCATACGCCAGGATAAAGTTTTACAGGTCTGAGGTTTATGTACTGGTCAAGGTCAAATCTTATCTTTAAAAGTATTCCTTTCTCAAGTATACCCGGTTTAACATCAGGATGCCCTATGGCACCGAGATAAATAGAATCAAGTTTTTTAAATTCTTCTATGGCGGAATCAGGTATAGTCTCTCCTGTTTTAAGATACCTGTTTCCCCCAAAATCATATTTGATTAAATCAAGTTCAAAATCAAATCTTGTTGCTGCAGCCTTCAATACCTCCAATCCTGCACTCATAATTTCAGGGCCAACTCCGTCTCCCGGAATAACTCCTATCTTATATATTTTTCTTTTACCCATGACATTAAACCTCCGCTTTTTATTATCTGTTGAAGAAATTCAGGGTACTTAAAAAATTCGCCTTTTTCCCCATTTGATATATTGATAATTACACCCTGGTCAAAATCAACCTCGAGAATATCATGCTGTGAGATCTTTTCAACAAAATCAGTCTCTATAATAGGTAGACCGATATTTATCGCATTTCTGAAAAAAATTCTTGCAAAGCTCTTTGCTATAACAACAGAAATACCACATCCTTTGATGGCAATAGGCGCGTGTTCACGACTTGAACCACAACCGAAGTTTTCTCCGGCCACTATTATATCCTGTTTACTTATCTTCTTTGAAAAATCAGGGAAGATTGTTTCCATACAATGAGATGCCAGTTCATTTATATCAGTTGTGTTCAGATACCGCGCAGCGATAATATCATCTGTGTTGATGTGATCTCCAAATTTCCAGGATTTTCCTTTTACTTTCATTTTAGCACCTCATCAGGATGTGAAATCTTACCCTTTATTGCAGATGCCATTGCAACCTCAGGGTTTGAAAGATATACAAAACTTTCAGGATGTCCCATTCTTCCTATAAAATTCCTGTTTGTGGTTGCTATCACAACCTCTCCCTTTGCAAGAACCCCCATATGTCCACCAAGACATGGACCGCAGGTCGGTGGACTTATCACACAGCCTGCCTCAACAAAAATATCAATCAATCCTTCTCTCAATGCCTGCCGGTAAATCTTTTGTGTAGCCGGTATGATTATTGTCCTCACTTCAGAATGGACATATCTTCCTTTTGCTATCATTGCAGCTTTTCTTAAATCGGATATCCTGCCATTTGTACAGGATCCTATAACAACCTGATCAATTTTAATATCAGAAAACTCATAAACACTTTTTGAATTTGACGGCAGATGTGGAGCCGCAACCTGTGGAGAAATAACACCCGCATCTATCTCAATAATATTCTCATATTTTGCATCGTTATCACTGCTATAAAATATGCCCTTTGCCTTTGCAGCTGAAAGTAGAAATTCCTCGGTGATACCGTCAGGTTCTATGATTCCATTTTTTCCACCAGCCTCAATAGCCATATTACAAATCGTAAACCTATCATCCATTGATAGGTTTCTGATCGTTTCTCCACAGAACTCCATCGCTCTGTATCTTGCTCCATCAACGCCTATTCTGGCTATTGTATAAAGGATGATATCCTTGCCACCAACAAATTTTCCACATTTACCTGTGTAAATAAATCTTATTGTGGGTGGAACTTTCAACCAAACCTTACCGGTAATAAAAGCAGCAGCAACGTCAGTACTGCCAACACCGGTTGAAAAAGCACCAAGTGCGCCATAGGTACATGTATGACTATCTGCTCCTATAACAAGATTTCCTGCAAGAACAAGCCCCTCTTCAGGAAGAAGAGCATGTTCAATCCCAACCTTACCGATTTCATAAAATCTTGTTCCATATCTTCTGGCAAAATTCCTTAAAACCTTTACCATTTCAGCGCTTTTTATATCTTTGCAGGGTGTGAAATGGTCTGGCACAAGAACAATTTTTGATGGGTCAAAAACTTTCTTTGCTCCAGATCTTTCAAACTCTTCAATTGCAAGCGGACCGGTAATGTCGTTCGCAAGAACAAGGTCCACATCTGCTTCAATAAACTGACCGGGTACAACCTCTTTTTGTCCGGCGTGAATTGCGAGTATTTTCTCTGTAATCGTCATAAAAATTCCTGTTTATGTGCCTGTTTCAAGGATTTTTATAGAGTTTTTGAATTATTGATATCCTAAGTTCCCCGATATTTTTTCTTTCTTTTTATGCTTTTTCTCGCAAAATACTGATTTATTGCATTGAGATATGCCCTTGCACTGGCTTCAATAATATCAGTGCTCACTCCCTTACCAGCAACAACTATCCCATCAATGATGAGAGAAACAATGACTTCTCCCTGTGCGTCCCTGCCACCGGTCACAGCTGAAATTCTGTATTCCTGTAGTTTCGGAGACAACTTAACAATCCTGTCAATCGCCTTATAAAGAGCATCTATGGGACCATCCCCAAGAGAAGCATCCTCAAATAGTTCGTCTTTTTTCCGAATTCTAACTGTGGCGCTGGGCAGCGTGGAGGTCCCGGAAAGAATATGAAAGTACTCAAGTGAATAAACCGGTTCAATCTCGGGCATCGTTTCATGCTCTGCAAGAACAATAAGATCAAGATCATTTATTTCTTTTTTCTTATCAGCAAGCTTCTTGAATTGTTCAAAAATTTTATTCAGATTTTTTTCATCAACGAAAATACCAAGAGATTCCAGCCTGAGTTTTAATGCATGCCTGCCAGAATGTTTACCGAGAACAAGAGAACTTTCTGGAATTCCAACCATTCTTGGATGCATAATTTCATAGGTCTCTCTGTACTTTATTATGCCATCCTGATGAATACCTGCTTCATGCCTGAATGCATTATCTCCCACAATTGCCTTATTGGGTTGAACCGGTATTCCGGTCAAAGAAGAAACAAGTTTACTTGTTCTGTATATCTGCTTGGTTTCAAGTCCAACATCAACATCATAATATTTCTTTCTCACAATAAGATTCATCGCTATCTCTTCAAGAGATGCGTTTCCAGCTCGCTCACCAATTCCATTGATGGTGCACTCAACCTGTCTTGCTCCGTTCTTTATCGCAATTAAAGAATTTGCAACACCAAGACCAAGGTCATTGTGGCAGTGGACACTTATCACCACATCTTCAGGAAGATTCTTTCTCAAAAAGCCAATAAGCGAACCATATTCCTCGGGAACAGCATAACCAACAGTATCAGGGATATTAATCGTCCTTGCACCCTGTTCCACAACAATTTTACAAACTTCAAGCAGAAAATCTGGCTCGGTTCTGGTGGCGTCTTCCGGTGAAAATTCTATATCATCAATAAACTTCCGTGCGAAACCCACCATGTCTCTGGCAATTTTTATAATCTCGTCTTTTGCTTTGCTGAGCTTGTATTTCCTGTGAATTTCTGAGGTTGCAAGAAAAAGATGCAACCTGGGTTTAGCTGCACTTTCAAGAGATTTTAAAGCAACTTCAATATCTTTGATTACGCACCTTGCAAGCGCACAAATTATGGGCCCCTTAACTTCTTTACCGATCAGATTAACGGCGTATGCATCATCTTCAGACGCAACAGGAAAACCAGCCTCAATCACATCAACATTCAATTTCACCAGCTGTCTTGCAATTGTGAGTTTTGCATTGCTTGTGAGACTGGCTCCAGGAGATTGTTCTCCATCCCTTAATGTTGTATCAAAAAAGATTATCCTGTCCATTTTTTTCCATAATAAAATGACAAAGAAATCGGTTCAGAATTTTATTATATCTCATTTGACAAAAAAATCAAAAATGAGTATATTTATAAGCATGAACAGAAAAATAATTGTTGTTTCACTCTTGATGATCATCGCAATTGTATTGGGCTTTTTTTATGGTTGCACCTGTAAAAAACAGACATCCAGTGAAACAATAGATGAACAATTTTTTCAGGAAGCAATTCAGTATGGTAAATCAAAAGCAGGGATTCCCACCTATGAATTTATGGAACCATGGAGTATTTATCTCGGATACGAGGTGGGTAAGGGTAGGGCAGTGTATTTATCACCTTTTTTACAGATAGCACAGCTTGCAAAGAATGCTGAAGAGAAAAAACTGAAACCAGACATAAATATTATAAAGAAAGCGGTTACCAGCAAACTGAACACTCTGAACTTTCTTATAACGACCTACGGTAATGAACCTGATACATCCAGAAGGATTAAAGCTTACCTCCTTTTTAACAATATACGGATTGAACCCGTTTACGCGCACTTTCCGCCTTACGGAGAATTTAACCGTGATTATTATCAGCAAATAAACGGTGAAGTGAGGTTTTTGTCAAAAGATATTCCCAGGAATGCAACCGTAAAACTGTGCATAGAAATCCTTCCCCAAAAAGAAAAAAGAAAACATCACGACCACCATGATCATGAATCGGAAATAGTTGTCGGAGAAGTGGTTCCAGAACATATCCTGACCGAATTCGTATTCGATCTGTCAAAATATAAGTAGAAAACAGGAAAGGTTGAACCTGCTTATGGAATACAAATACCTTCAAGAACCACTGGAAACGTATATTGAACGGGTTTCAGAGAAATCCCCGTGTCCTGGGGGTGGAAGCGCATCCATTCTTTCGCTCGCCATCGCAAATGCTCTAACAATTATGGTTTGCAATTTTTCCATGGAAAGCAGAAGAATAAGCAAAGAATCACAAAAAATTTCAAAGGATGTCTTCAATGCAGCAGGTTCAATTCAATCAGTACTAAATAAATCAATAGAAGAAGATAGCAGGATTTATGAAATGATTCAGGAGAAAATGAGAGAGTTGAAAAAGAATCCGGATAAGGTAATAGAATATGAAAATGCACTTTTGAAAAGCATAGAACTTCATATGAAAATGCTTGATTATTGTGAACAGATCCTGACATGGAATGAACAGCTTGTGGAAAATTCAAACCCTTATCTGATAAGTGACATCGGTGTATCGTCATCTCTGGTGGAGGGCGCTTTGAGAGCAATCAGAATAAATATACTTGTGAACCTTTATGAAATAAAAAACAGGGATTATGTCTTAAAAGTTGAAAATATGCTTGAAAAAACCTCACCTTTACTGATCGGACGTGCAAAAAATATAATATCAATTGTCGAAAGAAAAATGAAAACCGGAAGCGATACTTAATAATTCCAACAAAATGGGGGATATATGAGCGCTCAGATACTTATGGGAAAAGAAATTGCGGAAAAAATTAAACAGGATGTAAGAAAAAATCTGGAAGATTTAAAAACAAAAGGAATCACACCAAAACTTGTTGCTGTTCAGGTTGGAGAAAATCCATCCTCAGCGGTTTATCTTAATGCGCAGAAAAAAAGTTGCCAGGCAATAGGAATTAATCACGAGGTTAAAAATTTAGATAAAAATATTTCTAAATCTGAGATTATTCATTTTATTCAACAGCTGAATGAAAATAAAGATATTACAGGAATAATCCTGCAGCTGCCACTTCCGCAGGGAGTTGATGTCAGAAAAGTGCAATCCACTATCGCACCTGAGAAAGATGTTGAAGGGGTCAATCCGGCAAATCTTGGATGGATTGTCTATGGAAAACCTGTACTTGCACCCTGTACAGCACTTGCTGTTAAAGAACTCATTGATAGCACAGGTGTTGATCTTTATGGAAAAGAAGTCGTAATGGTCGGACACAGCGATATTGTCGGAAAACCAGTTTCCCTGCTTCTTGTTGATAAATTTGCAACAGTAAGTATCTGTCACATTGGAACAAGTGAAAAAGGAATGCTTGAAACACATGTGAAAATGGCTGAAGTTCTTGTGGTGGCTGTTGGCAAAGCACATCTGATAAAAGGCGACATAATAAAGGAGGGAGCAATAGTAATAGATGTTGGAATTAATAAACTCGGAGACAAAATTGTCGGCGATGTGGAGTTTGAGACTGCAAAAGAAAAAGCCTCATGGATTACACCGGTTCCAGGCGGAGTAGGACCAGTTACAACAGCCATATTATTGAGAAATACTGTAATAGCTGCAAAGATTTTGAGTCAGAAGGTTTAACCAATATAAAGGAGTGGAAATGTTAAGCGATCTTGAAATTGCACAGCGGGCAAAAATAAAAAATATCACAGAAATAGCAGCAGCGGCAGGGATAGAAGAAAATTATCTTGAACTCTATGGAAATTATAAAGCCAAGATTTCTCCGGACATACTGCAGAAAATCCAAAACAATAAACAGGGTAAATATATTGACGTGACAGCCATTACTCCAACCCCGCTTGGAGAAGGTAAAACCGTAACAACCATAGGGTTATCCCAGGCTCTTGGAAAATTGGGGAAAAAAGTATTCACATGCATAAGACAGCCTTCTCTCGGACCGGTTTTCGGAATAAAAGGTGGAGCTGCTGGAGGTGGTTATTCTCAGGTTATACCAATGGAAGATTTTAATCTGCATCTAACAGGTGATGTTCATGCGGTTGGGATAGCCCATAATCTTCTCGCTGCATTTATAGACAATTCTCTTTCCAAAAACAATCCACTTGATATTGACCCTCTTTCAATAACATGGCCAAGAGTGGTTGATGTGAGTGATAGAGCCCTGCGCAACATCATTATAGGACTTGGTGGTAAAGACAATGGAATACCCCGAGAAACCGGTTTTGATATTACGGTCGCATCTGAAGTGATGGCGATTCTTGCCCTGACAGATGATATTTTTGATCTGAAAAAGAGACTTTCAAATATAATTATTGGTATAACAAAAACCGGCAAACCTGTGACTGCATCAGATCTTAAAGCAGCAGGAGCGATGACTGTGCTTTTGAAAGATGCAATAAAGCCAACACTTATGCAGACTCTTGAGCACACTCCGGTTCTGGTTCATGCAGGACCATTTGCAAATATAGCACATGGAAACAGTTCAATCATTGCGGACAAAATTGCAATAAAACTTGCAGATTATGTTGTTACAGAAAGCGGTTTTGGAGCTGACTGTGGATTTGAAAAATTCGTAAACATCAAGTGCAGATACAGTGGATTGAAACCCGATTGTGTCGTAATTGTGTGTTCAATAAGAGCGCTTAAAATGCACAGCGGGCAATTTAAGGTTGTACCGGGAAAACCTCTTGACAGGGGATTGGTGGAAGAAAATCTTCCCGCTATTAAAAAAGGCATAGAAAATCTGGTGAAGCATATTGAAAATGTGAAACTTTTTGGTATCCCGGCTGTTGTGGCAATAAACAGGTTCACAACCGATACTGAGAAAGAAATTGAGATTACAAGAGAATTAGCATTGAAAGCAGGGGCAAAAGCAGCAGAAGTAAGTAATGTTTGGGCAGAAGGTGGAAATGGCGGATTGAAACTTGCCGAAAAAGTAGTTGAAGCCTGTGAAGAAAAACACGATTTCCATTTTTTGTACCCTCTTGAATTGCCAATAAAGAAAAAGATAGAAATAATAGCAACAAAAATCTATGGTGCTGAAAAGGTTTCTTTTTCTCCTATTGCTGAACAAAAAATAAAAACATATACCAGATGGGGGTTTGAAAACCTGCCTGTTTGCATGGCAAAAACTCATCTATCCCTGTCTCATGATCCAAATTTAAAAGGTGTACCAAAGGGTTTTACCCTGCCGGTTGAAGACGTTCGCCTTTCTGCAGGTGCTGGATTCATCTATCCACTCTGTGGAAAAATGAGAACCATGCCGGGTTTACCAAGCGAACCAGCCGGTACTCATGTGGACATTGATAAAGAAGGAAAAGTGGTCGGTCTTTTTTAGGTGATAAATGTTATTAAAGCCAGACATTATACTGAAACAGATCAAAGACTTCGGGGAAAAATCTAACACTGTTCCATATCTGGTTGGTGGATATCTAAGGGACAAATTCTTAAGACGTAGAAATCATGATGTTGATATTATGCTGGAAACAGATGCTCTGCAATTTGCACGCGGATTTGCAAAAGAATATGGATATCCATCACCAATTTTCTATGGTAAGTTTGGGACAGCGATGATAGAAATCGGAAAGAATAAGATAGAATTTGCCACGGCTCGAAAAGAAAGCTATGAAAAAAATTCAAGAAAACCATGTGTAAAACGTGCATCTGTACTTGAAGACCTTTCAAGAAGGGATTTCACAATCAATGCCATGGCTCTTAATCTTTTGAATGATGAACTCATTGATCCTTTTGGCGGAAAAAAAGATATAAAATTGAAAATAATAAGAACACCTGTGGATCCCGATAAAACCTTTTACGATGACCCCCTCAGAATTCTGAGGGGAATCAGGTTTGCAACGGCATTGAATTTTGAAATCGAAGAAAAAACAAAAATGGCTATGGCAGGTAATGCCAGAAGGTTGCAAATAGTTAGTGAGGAAAGGATTGCTGACGAAATTATGAAGATGATTATGGCAAGATACCCTTCAAAAGGTTTTTATCTGCTTGAGGAAATTGGAATTCTGAATCTTATACTTCCAGAAGTTGCAGCCCTTAAAGAAAAAAGAACAGACCATCCATGTAAAGAACTTTTTGAACATACATTGCAGGTCCTTGATAATACTGCAGCCCTCACAAAAAACTCCACACTCAGAATTGCGGCATTACTTCATGATATAGGAAAACCCAGAACACTTAAAGTGGAAAATGGTAAGGTCTCGTTTCACAGACATGAACTTGTCGGCGCAAACATGAGTGTAAAGGTGTGCAAAAAGTTGAAAATATCGCAAAAGGAAACAGAAATTATAGAACACCTCATCAGATATCATCTCAGGCCACACCTGCTGGCAAAAGAAAATCCAACTGACAATGCTCTCGCAAGATTTATACGCGAAGTTGGTACAAATATGAAAGGTTTGTTTATAATTGCGCAATCTGATATTACAAGTAAAAACGAAAAAAAGGTAAAACAGGCGAGAGAAAAAATCGTTTATCTTTATGAACGGATAAAAAACCTTAACAGAAAGATGAAACTTGCAAAATTTAAACTCGCAATCACCGGATTTGATATAATGGATATACTGAAACTCAAACCTGGAAAAGAGGTTGGCTATATCAAAAAACAATTGGAAGAAATGGTTCTGAGTGGTATACTTCAAAATAAAAAAACAGAACTTAAAAAATACCTCAAAAAAGCAGATGCTATAATCCTTATGAGAGGAAAAAATGAAAAATCTCGATCTTCTGTGGGCACCATGGAGAATTAATTTTATTAAGAAAAAAAAGAGTAAGAAATGTTTTCTCTGTGAAGCTGCGAAAAATAAAAAAACTGAATTTCTGTTATGGAAAGGCAACTTTGCAATGATTGTGATGAATATTTACCCTTATAACAACGGCCATCTTATGGTTGCACCAAGAAAACACAAAAAGGATTTTGAACAACTTTCTGAACAGGAAATTTTAGAAATGTTCGAGGCCATAAAGAAATGTATTGAAATCCTGCGAAAAACAATTAAACCGAATGGGTTTAATATTGGAATTAATCTCGGAATGTGTGCTGGAGCTGGACTGCCAGGACACATTCATATACACATAGTTCCAAGGTGGAACGGGGATACCAATTTTATGCCTGTTATTGCATCCACGAAAATAATTTCACAATCACTGGAACAACTATCAGAAATACTGAAAAAAGAATTTTCAAAAACTTAAAAGGAAAATCTATGTATATCGCGGACTTTCATATTCATTCCAGATTCAGCCGTGCAACAAGCAAAAATATGAACATTGAGAACTGCTGTCAATGGGCCCGTAATAAGGGGATTTCAATACTCGGTACAGGTGATATAACACATCCTTTATGGCTGGCAGAACTTAAAAATAAACTTTCACCTTCAGAGAGAAAAGGCATATATACAAGAGATGATGTGGATTTTATTTTAACAGGAGAAGTTAACAACATATTTCCGAAAAATAAATCTATCAGGAAAATTCATAATATTGTATTTTTCTCTTCCTTTGAAAGCGCTGAAAAATTCAATAAGTTTCTTGAGAAATTTTCGGAACTGATGATCGATGGAAGACCCATTCTGCAAATAGATGCAAGGATGCTGGTAAAAATTGTAAAGGACGCGGATGAAGAAGGATTTGTAATACCCGCGCATATCTGGACTCCTCATTTTTCCCTGTTCGGTGCAAATTCCGGTTTTGATAGAATCGAAGACTGTTTTGAGGAAGAAACCAGCAGTATCTTCGCACTTGAAACAGGACTGAGCAGTGATCCTCCAATGAACTGGTTGCTTTCACAACTGGATCGGTTTTCTCTTGTTTCAAATTCTGATGCACATTCGCCCCAGAAGATCGGAAGAGAAGCAAATGTTTTCTCTGAACCGTTCAGTTTTTCAGAATTGAAAGAAATATTAAAAACAAAAGATAAAAACCGTTTTCTTTTTACAATAGAATACTTTCCTGAGGAAGGAAAGTATCACTATGATGGTCACAGATTGTGTAAAATCAGGCTTTCACCTTCGGAAACCATAAAAAACAAATTTTTATGTCCGGCCTGCGGTAAAAAGGTAACAGTTGGTGTTATGCACAGGGTGACAACCCTGGCAGACAGAAAAAATCCGGATGAGGCAAAAAATAGAATTCCTTTCAAACATCTTGTACCACTGGACCAGATAATAGCCTCTGTCTATCATAAGGAAGTGGAATCAACTTTCACCCTGCAAATGTACAGGCAGGCTATAGCAAAACTCGGACCAGAGCTTAAAATCCTCCTTGAAATACCGGAGAAAGATCTCTTTTCAAATCTTCCAGAGGAACTGGCAAAAGGAATAAAGCTTGTGAGAGAAGAAAAACTTGTGGTGCTACCAGGATACGATGGAGAATTCGGCACAGTCAAAATCAACCCTTTGTTATCTGAAAATCAGGTCCAGCAGACCCTGTTTTAAAAAGCTTTATGATTGCCTGATTTACGTCCAGAACAACAGGATGCTTTTTTCATTCTGGATTGTCTTTTTCTATCCTGCATCCCTTTTATGGATACTTGGTTGTTATATCAAACGTATTTGTGTGAAAAAAAAACATATCGGAATACCTGTGATATCCATCGGAAATCTTGAACTCGGTGGCACAGGAAAAACGCCATTAACAATTGAGACAGGAAAAATCCTGCAAGAATTATCAATAAAAACAGTGATTTTAAGTTATGCAAAAAACAAAAAAAGTATTGACGAACCAATTCAAATTGCCAGTGCATTGAGTGGGGTAAGGGTAATTTCTGGGAAGCATAAAAGATCATTGCTTTCCGAAATTGCAAGGAACAATAATGATCTGATTGTTATTATAGATGACGGCTTTCAGTATTTTGATATTAAAAAAAAGATTGATCTGGTTCTCATAAATCCAGAGACCCCAGTCAAATTTCTTATTCCAGCTGGAAGAATGCGCTTTCCATTCAGTTTTCTCAGGTATGCTGATGCTGTTTTTGTAAATGAAACCGTACCGAGAACAACAAATAAATATAAGAAAACAATCAACAGAATAAAAGAATTTCGTAAACCGGTTTTCAGCATCAATTATGTATCCACTCATCTGGTAAACATTAAGGGAGAAAAATACCCACTTTCAACAGTCACCAATAAAAGAATTCTTGGTATATGCGGAATTGCCAGACCAAAAGGATTTATAAATATGATTCAGAAGCTGAACCCTGAATCAGTATATATGGCTATATATCCCGACCATTTCGAATACGATGAAGTAGACGTACTTGAACTGCAAGATATTTTTACGCGACTGAAATTTGATATTGCCATAACAACAGAAAAAGATCTTGCAAAATTAAGACGGTTAAAAATAAAATTTCCTGTTCAGGCGCTTTCAGTAAAAATAGATATTGATAATTCGGAATTTTTCAGGAACTGGCTTATTGAAAAAACGCAAATGATTCTTGACAAAAATTTGTAGATAGTTGAAATTTTAGGATATTATGATACAATTAACTCGATGGAAAGATTTGGGCCAAGAAAATTTATTTCAAAAAAGATTCAGACCTTTCGTTCTTTTGCAGATGGCAAAAAGATTCTTGTTGCCATATCAGGCGGAATAGATAGTCTTGTCTGCTTCGAAATCGTCCTAAATGCTGTTAAAGACCAGAAAGACAGGATAGTCCCACTTATTCTTGAGACCGGTCTCTTGCGTGAAAATGAGGTCAGAGAAACGCAGGATCATTTTAATAAAAAATACAGGATAGAACTGCAGAAATGGGATAGACAGGATGAATTTCTTTCTGCCCTGAAAGGCATAATCCTACCTGAAGAAAAAAGAAAAATTTTCAGGGATGTATTTTACAGAAACATGAGTCAGGCAATGAGAAGTTATTCAACTGATATACTCGTTCAGGGAACAATACTACCGGATATAATCGAAACACAAAAGGGTATAAAACTCCACTTCAATGTACTCCATGAATCAGGGGTGAATCCTTTGAACTATGGACTCGGGTTATTTGAACCCCTGAAGGAACTCACAAAAGCGAGGGTAAGAATGGTTGCCAGAAGTCTTGGGATTCACCCCAGATATCTGCGGATTCAGCCTTTCCCGGGACCCGGCTTTGCGATAAGAATCTCAGGAGAAGTAACCGCCGAACGTGTTAAAAAAATAAGGAAGGCTACCACCATTGTGGAATCCGAATTAAACAGCCCAAAAATTTTTCAGGGCTTTCCAGTCCTGCTGGTTGATAAAGTAACCGGTATCCAAAACGACACCAGTGTTACTGGCGATATCATAGCCATCAGAATAGTTGAGGTAACTAAAGATTCACTTCTTGCCAGACCTTACAGAGTACCATGGTTGAAAATAGAGAAAATAACTAAAAGAATTTTGAACGAAGTTCCTGGCATCGTAAGGATTCTGTATGATGTAACTCCTAAACCTCCGGGCACAATAGAGTTTGCATAATTTCTGAATTCTCGTCTAACGATCATTAACCTGCAATAAGGTTTTGAAACTGAAATGACTGGAATTATAAATTACGGAGCTGGAAATATATTCAGTGTGATGAATACCATTGAAAGGTTAGATGAAAAAACTCTTATAATTTCAGAACCTGAGCAACTGTCAAAAGTTCATAGAATAATCCTTCCTGGTGTTGGCGCCTTTGATGAAGCCATGCAGTACCTCAAAAACCACGAATTCGTGGATAAACTTAAAGAAGAGATGAAAAAGGGAAAACCAATTCTTGGAATCTGTCTCGGATTACAGACGTTCTTTGAGAAAAGCGAAGAAGGTAAATTAGATGGGTTGAAACTTCTGAGAGGATGTGTAAAAAAATTCCCTGAAAGAAAGGGCTACGTTATTCCCCACATGGGATGGAACTCTGTCAAAATACTGGTTGAATCTGATTTCGTTGGAGGTGTACCAAACAAAAGTTTCTTTTATTTTGCTCATTCGTACTATCCGGTACCAGAAGAAGCTAATTTTATATGTGGGACCACAGAATATGGCCTTGAATTTGCTTCCATAGTTCAAAAAGAAAACCTGATCGGAGTACAATTTCATCCGGAAAAAAGTGCCAGTTGCGGTTTAATTTTCCTTGAAAATTTCATTAAAATGAGATAAAGATGCTTACAAAAAGAATAATTCCATGTCTTGATGTCAGGAATGGAAAGGTTGTCAAAGGTATTCATTTTGAAAATCTGAAAGTTGCAGGCGAACCCATTTCTTATGCAAAATACTATTCTGAACAGGGAGCGGATGAACTTGTTTTTCTTGATATCAGTGCAACAATAGAAAAACGCAACACCATAGAGGAACTTGTCAGAAATGTCGCCTCAAATATTTCTATTCCATTTACAGTGGGAGGTGGCATAAAAACAGTGGAAGATATTCTTATCCTGCTTGAAAATGGAGCAGATAAGGTCTCCATAAATACGCAAGCAGTAAAAAATCCTGACATTGTTTATGAATCCGCAAAAAAGTTTGGAAGTCAATGCATTGTAGTCGCCATAGATGCAAAAAAAACCGGTTATAATACCTGGGAGGTTTATATTGAGTCTGGGAAAAAAGCCACAGGGATTGATGCGATAAAATGGGCAAAGCAGGTTGAAGAACTGGGGGCTGGAGAAATTCTTCTTACAAGCATTGACACAGATGGTACACAGAGTGGCTACGATATTTCTCTTACAAAAATAATTACAGAAACAGTTAAAATTCCTGTAATAGCGTCCGGCGGTGCAGGTTCAATAGAACATCTTTACAGGGTTCTGGTTGAAGGAAACGCGTCAGCTGTTCTCCTGGCGTCTCTATTACATTTTAAAATACTTACAATAGCGCAGATAAAGGAATTTTTAAGAGACAGAAATATACCTGTAAGATTATAAAAGAATGAAAACCCTTGTCCTTGATGATGGAATCCCAGGAAATACAAATCAGAGCATAGGAATAGCGGAATCCTTACAGATAAATTTCGATGTTCTGAATATTAAATTTCGTGGACCGACCTATAGATTGCCCGGAAGAAAGGGTTCAATCAAAGTTGCGCCAAAAATAATCGGTTTTTTGTTATGTTTGAAAGCTTATAAACTTGCAGATTTTGTATACCGACTCTTGTCCGTGACAGATGTGAATGAACAAAAATACGATACAGTCATATCGGCAGGTTCATTTCTTGCACCGATAAATCTTTTAATTTCTAAAAAATTTGGTGCAAAATCCGTTTGCATTATGACACCAGAAGGAGTTCCGCTGAAAAATTTTGATATTCTATTTGTTCCATTACACGACTTTATAAGATATCCACAGATAAAAAAACTTAAAAATGTTGTCCCCACAATTGGCGCACCGAACAGAATTACATCGCATCTGCTTGAAAAATCCAGAGAAAAACTCATGGAAAAAATAAAAATTCCGGATAACACAATTAAAATTGGATTAATAATAGGAGGCAATGATCAGAATTATTCAATTGACGTTGACTGGGCGAAGGAATTGTTAAAAACATTGCAAAAATTGAAAGAAACCGATTTTTCTTACCTGCTTACTGTATCCAGGAGGACACCACAGGACGTTGCAGGCTTTCTCTGGAATAACTCAATGAAACCAAACTTTGTTTACCGTGAATTTCCCGGAGTAAAACCAGGACAACATTATTTTGGTATTCTCTCGGTATGTGATATTCTTTTTGTTACAGAGGATAGTATAACGATGATATCTGAGACATGCTCAACAGGAAAACCTGTAATTGTTCTTGGTGTCAAAAGAAAAAAGAACAGAAGAACGGTCTTTGATACAACCATATCAAAGCTGGTTGAAGGTGGTTATTGCGTATATGTTCAAAAAGAAGATTTAGAAAAAATACCGGAATTATTGAAAACAATGTTAAGAAAAGGGTTCTTTCCAGTTCTAAATGAGTCAGAAAAATGCGCAGAGAAAATCGCAGAATTATTGAACAAAACAAAATTCTAATCATCAGCGGTAATGATGCCGAAACAATTCTTCTTCTTATGCCAGCGATAAGAAGAATACGCGAACAGAACAGAGATTCGAGGTTTGATATTGTGGTTCAACCAAAAACAGTAGAAATCCTTAAAGAAACGGGATGGTTTGATAGAATAATAGTCAACAACAAAATTTTATTCATAAGAACCATCCGGACCCTACGCAATGAAAAATATAAACTTACAGTGTGTTTCCAACCGTCCTTGCTTCCATATTTTGTCGGAGCAAAAAAGAAGCTTACATTTCTGACAAGTAAGTTATTTTCTGATAGATTTTTCACCCATGAAAGTGTCAATTATATGAGATTGATTGAGCCTCATTTTGGAAGATCTCGCGAAAATGAACTTTATTTTCCAATTTCAGAAAATGACAGAGAAAAAACAAAGCAATTTTTGAAAAATAACAATATACCAGCCTCCAGCACAATAGTAGCAATCCATACCGGAAATCCCGACATAGCTGATAAATGGGATTCAAATAATTATTCAAAACTCTGTGACATACTTGTGGAAGAATACAATGCAAAAATTTTTCTTTTTGGGGAACCAGGTGATCAAACAATCCATGAAATAAAGAATAAAGTAAAACATAAAAATGATATTATAGATGCAACATGTATTAAGAATTCACGGGATATAACCGCTTTTCTCACAGAATCAAATCTGGCTGTAACAAGAAATGGTATGTTTCTTTATCTTGCTTGTGCTGCTAAGGTTCCTACGATAAGTATCTTTGGCGCAGGAAACCCATACAGATATGGTCCTCTTGGGACAAAATACATCAATATCCATTCAGATATGGATTGTTTTCCATGCAACAAAAGAATCAGGTGTCGTAAAAATTACATGTGTATAAAAACGATAAGTTGTGAAAAAGTCATTGAAGCTGCTCGTCTTATACTTGATGAAGATAAACAACTTTTTCTTTTTGAGTAAATCATGAAAGTCTTTCTCATGGTTCCAGAAATGCATCTTGGCGGGGTGGAAGAAGGAACTTTTGACCTTGCCAGGGGAATGAAACATTTGGGCATAGATATTACGATTTTATCAGGATACGGAAATTATGTTCCATTGATTGAGAAAGAAAAAATTAAATGGATAAATCTACCAACTTCAAAAAAGACACCCGCAATTTTTTGCAGATGTTTGAAAAAACTCAAATCTATTCTCCGGATAGAGAAACCGGATATCCTGCATTGCAGAAGTAGATTCCCTGCCTGGATAGGTTATTATGCTCTCAAGGGAAATAAAAAAACCAGGTTTATCACAAGTATCCATGGCTTCTATGGTTGTCCTTTCTACAGCAAAATACTTGCAAGAGGCCAGCGTGTGATTGTCATAAGCGATTTTCTTGGTAAGTTTGCTGTTGAAAAACTTGGAGCAAATCCAGGATCTGTCAGGGTTGTGCATAACGGAATAAGGTTTGACCCATATGTTGATATAAAACCAGAAAAACATGACGGTTTCATCATCGCTGGTATTGGCAGGCTTACAGAACTTAAAGGATTTCAATATCTGATAAAAGCATTCGCCATTGCAAAAAAGTCAGAACACAATATAAAATTGTGGATTATCGGTGACGGACCATATAAAAAACAACTTGAAATACTGAACACAGAACTTCAAACTGATGCATTGTTCCTGACAGGAAGGGCATCTGATTTTCTATCCAGAATTGATCTTCTTGTTGCTCCACATGTTGAAACTGAAACTATGGTGGAAAATATGATTCCATGGCTTGGCAGGAGTGTTTATGAAGCTCAACTTGCTGAGGTGCCAGTTGTTACAACACTCAATGGTATAAAAGATGGTACATTCATTAAAACTGATACCGGTATACTGTGCAAGCCAGCAGACATTGAAGCAATGTCAGAAGCAATAATTTTCACTGTCAGAAATCAAGAGAAAATGAAAGAAATGGCAAAAAGAGGTAAGAAATTTGTAATGAACCACTTTTCCATTGAACAGATGATCGAAAAAACCGTAAAAGTGTACCGTGAAGTTCTTGAAAATTAGATCATGAAGAAAATACTTCTTATAAAAACAGGCGCTTTTGGAGATATGATACTTACATCATTATCAGTCAGTATTGCACACAGGGTTTTCCCGGATTGTGAAATGTATCTTTTAACAGCGTCTCCATACTATGGAATTTACAGGGATTGCCCGTTTATTAAAGATATCTTTATCCTTCCTTCAAAAAAAAATTTATTAAGTTTTCTAGAATTAACAAAAAAATTGCGACAGAAAAAGTTTGATATAATTTTCGATCTCCAGGGAAATTTAAAAACCAATTTTTTTTCATTCCTTTTTGGTGGAAAACAAAGAATTGGACTTTATAAAAAATCTGCTGGAAGATTCTTTCTCACACGTGCCATTAAAAAAAAATCAAACCTCAACCCCATAAAGTTACAGAAAGTTTTCTGGAAAGATGTTTCTGGAAACGAATTTCAGGAAAAACCTCAGATATGGATTGATGAAAAAAAAAGTGAGGAATTTAACAGATTCCTTGTCAGGAACAAGCTGGATGCCAGAAATTATGTTGTTTTTCACCCTTCGGCGTCTCCTGAATGGAAAACCAAATTATGGATAACTGAAAACTGGATCACTCTTGGAAAATTTTTCTCAGAAAGAAATCTTAAAGTTGTGCTTGTTGGCGATAAAAATTCTATGCAGTTAAATCATCATATTGCATCATCAATTAAGGAAAATGTAATAAACCTATCAGGAAAAACAGATTTTTCAGAGGTTGCTTTATTGATAAAAAATTCCAGAATGCTCATCACCACAGACAGCGGACCAATGCATATTGGAGCCGCAATGTCCATTAAAACAATTGCACTCTTCGGACCGACCAATCCCAAAATACATTGTCCGCCTGAAGTAAATTCTATAAGCGCAAAAATCGATTGTATTTTCTGTTATAAGAAGAAATGCAACGATATGTCCTGTATGAAATCTATCTCGCCGGAAATAGTGATAACTGAAGTCTCAAAAATTGAAAAGTTTTAATAAAACGTAAATCCTCAGCCACTTCGTCTGCCTTTATAAAATTCCAAACCTTTTGATTTTTATTGCCCGTAATTTTTTGTATGTATCTGTTCTGAAACTGCCTCCTGTTATCTTGCAATAAAAGCTGATAGATTCATCACCTGGAAAGATAAGTTGTATCGGTTTGTTGACCTTCGGTCGTTCTCTAATATCATCTGCAAGATTCCGCGCACACTGCCAATGATTCTTCATGCTTTCCAGAAGTGCTCTATGCTGGAAATGCTTGCATTGTTGATTACCTGCGCTTGTGCACCTATAAGTTATATCCGCTATCATTTTCTATACCCTTTTAATTATCCGTATCCCTTTTGCCAGTGTTTTTTTTACGAGCAAAAACGCCTAAAACCCGCCTGACATCAAGGAATTGCGGAACACTTAAGAAAAAAAGAAACTGTAGTGAACATAATAAGGGCAAATAATTGCATTTGACAAAATGTAAAAGTCTATTGTAGAATTGATTCATTGTTAACTTGAAAAATAAACGGTGAACATCGACCTTGGTGCATAGTGTAAACAAAGGGTATATGCCTCAAAGCTAAAATATAGTTTCGATTTTTGTGAATAGGCGAGACTAGTTTTAATAAACTATTTCAATATATTATTTCGCAATGAAAAATATTGCTGGAATTATACTGGCAGGAGGAAAGGGTTCCAGGTATTCTTCAACAAAACACAAGTTTCTCATTGAATACCAGGGTAAACCATTAATAATCAAAATTGTCGAAGCTATAAAGCCAGTTGTCGAAAAGATAGTGGTTGTAACATGTCCTGACAATTCCGATATAAAAAGGACACTGAGAAATTTCCCGGATATAGAGTATGTTATTCAAGAACAACCGCTTGGAACAGGTCACGCTCTTCTTTCAACTCAACAGGCTTTTGAAAACACAGAAACCACGATTCTTGTTTCCTATGCGGATAAACCACTTATCACAACAGATACATTTAAAAAACTGCTGGATGAACATAAGAAGAATAATGCTGACATAACAATCGCCACTGCAATACTACCTATCCCGGGATCCAAAGGAAGAATAATAAGGATTGATGGAAAATTTGCGAAAGTTGTTGAAGCAAAGGATGCTGATAAAGAAACACTTGCAATAAAAGAAGTGAATGCAGGCTTTATCGTATGTGGTTCCGGGTCAATATATAAAGAATTGAGAAAAATAAGTAATAATAATGCTGCGGGTGAATATTATCTCACTGATGTCTATGCGGAATATGTTAAAGATAATCTAAAAGTCCATCTTGTACAAATTCCACCCGAAGAAAGCTGTGATATAAACTCAGTTGAAGAATTTGAGGGGATTGATCAATGGATAAGAAAAGTGAGGGAACAGAATTAAGAAAAGTTAATATCGGAGTTATTGGGGGCGGGTACTGGGGGAAAAACCTTATAAGAGTCTTTAATGAAATTGGTGTATTAAAGGGAATATGTGATCTGAACAGAGATGTAATACAGTTTTACAAAAACAGTCATCCGGACATTTCCATTACTGATAATCCGGAAGAATTAATAAAGAAAAAGGGAATTGATGCAGTTGTAATTGCAACACCGGCATCAACCCATTATCCAATATCAAAAATTGCTTTAATGGAGAACAAACATATATTCTGTGAAAAACCTCTTGCTCTGACAGAAAAAGAAGGCGAAGAAATCGTAAATATGGCAGAGAAAAAAAATCTAATATTGATGATAGGACATATTCTTCATTATCATCCAGCAATTAAAAAGCTTAAGAAAATTGTACTGGACGGTGAACTTGGAGAAATTCAATATATGTATTCAAACAGAACAAACATTGGAAGAATCAGACACGAAGAGAACATCTTATGGAGTTTTGCTCCTCATGATATTTCATTAATGCTTTCTCTCACAGGATGCCTGCCCAACAGTGTTTATGCACATGGGGGCATTTTTCTTCCCCATAATGTTGAGGATGTAACCCTCACATTTATGACATTCCCCGGAAAAATAAAAGCCCACATCTTTATTTCCTGGTTAAACCCTTTCAAAGAGCAAAAATTTGTTGTGATAGGCAACAGGAAAATGGCTGTCTTCGATGACACACAGCCTGAAAATAAGCTTGTTTTGTACCAGCATAAAATCTTGTGGAACAACACAGAAGTTCCATCAATAGAAAAAGCAAATGCAGAAATAGTAACCTTTGAAAAACTGGAACCCCTTAAAGAAGAGGCAAAGCATTTCCTTAAATGTATTCTTGAAAACAAAAAACCGCTCACCGATGGCAGAGAAGCTCTGAATGTTTTGAGAGTACTTGAAATGGCAGAAAAATCATTGAGGAGGAAAAATGAATGAATATTTTGTCCATCCCTCATCATTTGTTGATGAAAATGTAATCATTGGCAAAGGCACAAAGATATGGCATTTCTGTCATGTTTTAACGGATACAAGAATAGGGGAAAACTGTATCCTGGGACAGAATGTGATGGTGGGACCATTTGTTACAATCGGTAATGGTTGCAAGATACAGAACAATGTTTCAATTTATAAAGGGGTCACTCTTGAAGATGATGTTTTCTGTGGACCTTCCTGTGTTTTCACAAATGTGATAAATCCAAGAGCATTTGTAGAAAGAAAACATGAGTTCAAAACAACCCTTGTAAAAAGAGGCGCTACGATCGGAGCGAATGCAACAATTGTCTGCGGGAATATAATAGGCAGATACGCCCTTGTCGGAGCTGGAGCTGTGGTAACAAAAAATGTTTCAGACTATGCTCTTGTTGTTGGAGTACCGGCAAAACAGATAGGATGGGTGTGCAAATGCGGAACAACATTGATTGCTGAGAAAGAACAATTTTTGTGCAAAAGCTGTAATAATGTTTATGCGATAAAAGGAAACGAGTTGAAGCCTGTTGCTGAAAAATAGGAGATTCAATGAATATCCCAATGCTTGATCTGAAAAAGCAATATCAGTATATGAAGAAGGATATTGATAATGCAATAAGCAAATGCCTTGAACATCAGTCCTGGATACTCGGACCAGAAGTGAAAGAATTTGAACAGAGATGTGCGGAGTTTTTTGGTATAAAACATTGTGTGGGTTGTTCCTCAGGGACGGATTCAATAGTTCTTCCACTTCGCGCACTGAGTATAAAAAAAGGAGAGGAATTTTTCTCCGCGGATGATGAGATCATTACAACACCATTTACATTCACTGCAACAGGCGACGCTATATTAAGAGCAGGAGCAACCCCTGTATTTGTTGATATTGAACCTGATACTTTTAACATAAACCCAGAGTCTGTTTCTGCATACCTGAAATCTAATTTTGCCGGAAAAGTAGCAGGAATTATCCCTGTACATCTGTATGGCACACCCTGCAAAATGGATATTATTATGGATATTGCTAAAAAATTCAAACTTTTCGTTATTGAAGATGTCGCTCAGGCTTTTGGTGGAACATGGAGAAACAAAAAGCTTGGAACAATTGGAAACGCTGGTGCATTAAGTTTCTTTCCCAGTAAAAATCTCGGTGGCTTCGGAGATGGCGGAATGATAATCACAGATGATGATGAACTCGCAGAAATTTCAAGATGTCTAACAAAGCATGGTGGCAGAGATAAATATAATGTGGATCACATTGGTTACAATGCACGACTGGACACCATCCAGGCTGCGATTCTTCTTGTAAAACTCAAATATGTTGAGCAATTAAATAATAAAAGAATAGAAATAGCAAAAAGATACAGCGATCAACTTTCAGACATAAAAGAAATTAAAACCCCTGAAATTTTTGAAGGATCTGTTTTTCATCAATATACGATAAGAGTGAAAAATGGAAACAGAGACCAGCTTTACACATTTTTAAAGGAAAAAGGAATCGCAAGTATGATTTATTATCCGGTTTGCCTTCATAAAATGAAGGTTTTTGAAAGTAGGGCAAAAGTAAATGGGAATCTGCCTGAAGCAGAAAAAGCCACAAAAGAAGTACTGAGCCTGCCTGTTGAACCTTTAATGACAGTTGAAGAACAGGATTATGTTGTAGAAGCAATCAAAGAATTCTTTGCTGAAAAATAATGAAAAAAGTAATTTCAATCGTTGGAACAAGACCACAGCTTATTAAACTCGCAGCTCTGACAGAAAAAATAACGCGAAATAATTACAGAACAGAATTTTGTCACAGAACAATCCACACAGGACAGCATTATGATTATGAAATGTCCAGAATATTTTTTCAGGAATTGAAACTTCCTGAACCCGATTATCATCTCGATACAGGTTCTCTACCGCCACTAAAACAAATTGCACGTATGATGGAAAAAATTGAAAAAATTCTTTTGGAGGAAAAACCAGACATTGTCATTGTTTACGGGGATACAAACACAACCATAGCCGGCGCAATATCATCCGCTCATTTGAACATCCCGATTGCTCATATTGAATCCGGTCTCAGAAGTTTCAGAACGGATATGCCGGAAGAAATAAACAGAATTGTTACCGATAGAATTTCCACGCTTTTGTTCTGTCCAACCAAAACTGCGGTAAAAAATTTAGAGAAAGAAGGAAGAAAAAAAAATGTTTTTTTAGTTGGGGATGTTATGTATGATATTTTTTTGCATTCTCAAAAATTTCTTGGAAACAGACCAATCCTCAATAGTCTTGGTGTATCAAAGAAAGATTATTTTTTGATTACTGTTCACAGAAAAGAAAACAAGGAGCAAATCGAAAGCATAGTGAACATTCTTTCCGCACTTAACAAAACCAATAAAAAGTTTATTTTTCCATTACATCCGGGAACGAAAAAGTGCCTTGAAGAAAACGGCTATGAACTGAAAAAATTCACCAATATCAAATTCATAAAACCAGTGGGTTATCTTGATATGCTGTATCTTGAAAAAAATGCAAAAATGATAATTACCGATAGTGGTGGAGTACAGAAAGAAGCATACTGGCATAGAGTGCCGTGCTTATTGCTGAGAAAGGAAACAGAATGGAAAGAACTTTATCTACACAAATATCATCTTCTTGTGGGAAATGACATAAAAAAATTGCTTTATGCATTAGACAATCCTCCTGAAATATCAAATTACCGACCGGATATTTTTGGAAAGGGCAATGCTTCCACATTAATTCTGAACAAAATAATAAAATGGATGGAATCTTGATGAAGTATATTTGAAAAGGAATTTTGAATATGGCAATATAATTCGCAAGTCAGGAGAGTAAAAAAAATGATAAAAAATAAAAAGTTTTTCATTACAGGTGGAGCCGGCTTTATTGGAACAAACCTGATCAGCAAAATTATAAAGGATAATGAAATAACTGTGTACGATAATTTATCCAGGGATGCACTGAAAAAATCTGAGTTTGCCAATCATCCCAATCTGAAAATTTTGGCCGGAGATATTCTTGATTTTAATAATTTAAAAAAGAGCATTTCGTCAACATTACATCAGACAACTTCAACAATATATAAAAAACATAAGTATAAGTTTTCAGTCGGCTAATAAAGTTCAAAATGAACAATAAAAATGGGGAGAAGCTGAAAATATGAAAGTTTTACATTTACCCGTCAATGTTGCTTCGGTTCCATCTCACATAATTAAAGCTCTTCAAATTATAGGAGTTGAGGCCAAAGGACTTATATGGAAAAGCAACGTCATTCAGGACTCGACTGGATTGGCAACTATCAATATCAGTTCTCCTAATAGATTTGAAAAAATATATAAACAAATTATTTATTCACGCCATTTTTTCAAATTGGTACACTGGGCAGATATTATTCACTGGCATTTTGGTAGGTCTATTCTGCCCTGGGATCTCGATGTTAACTATATAAAAATCATTAATAAACCAGCCATAGTTCAATGGCATGGATCAGATATAAGAATACCAGAAGTTGAATTTAAGGATAACCCTTTTTACAGAAGGGCTTTTCCTTCAGCATGTCCATCAAAACAATATAAAAATTCCATATTAAAGTAGAAAAAATTTGCAGAAGCTGGTTTTGAAACCTTAGTAACACCCTGTATGTATCAGTATCTGAAAATAGACCTTTGGAAAGGTATTCACGTTTTGAGACATGGCATTATAACCTCAGAGTATGAACCTGTGTATCCTGATCCTGATAATAATCAGCCTGTTATAGTACACGCACCTACCAGTCAGGTTATAAAAGGAACTTCTTTCGTGATTGATGCAATATCAAATCTTAAAAAGAAATACAAACTCAAATTTCACCTGGTTCACGGTATGCCACGAAGTAAAGCATTAAGTATTATCAGGTCCTCCGACATTTTCTTGGACCAATTTGTACTGGGGATTCATGGAATGGTTACGCTGGAAGCCATGGCTTTTGGTAAACCTGTTGTTTGCTATATAAAACCTTCTTTAATTTCGAAATATCCGGCAGACCTTCCGATAATAAACGCAAATCCTGATAACCTTGCTTTTGTTTTAGAAAAACTGATACTGGATGGAAAAATAAGGCATGAAACAGGTAAACGAAGCAGGGCCTATGTTGAAAAATATCACGATGCGGTAAAATTAGCACATGAACTTGTGGAAATATATTCAAAAATAATTGATAGGAAACGTCGCGGTTCCACATGGGAGGTATTTAAAAATGAATATTGGAATGATACTTAACGGTGAATTCCCCCCTGACATAAGGGTTGAAAAAGAATGCGATGTTCTGTTAAAAGCCAAATTGAATGTATTTATTCTCTCTTGCGTGAAAGGATTACGTTCTAATACAAAAAGAGAAAAGAAATATAAAAACATAACAATCTGTTATACTGCATTTAGGTATCCTGACAAGGTGAGAAAAAATTTAGATAATGTCAAAAATTTTTTGGGAATGTGGACGCTCCTTCAAAAGAAAATTTTGCAGTTTATTGATGAATATGGGATTGATGTTATTCATGCTCATGACTTACCTGTGGCTGAGGCTACTGTGAAAGCAATCAGAAAAAGAAAAATACCTGTTGTTTCAGATTTCCACGAAAATTATCCATATTTACAGATATCAGGCAAGAAAAAGAGTATAATTAAATTTAGAAAGTGGTTTAAAATTGAAAGAAGGACCGTACGAGCCTCTAATTTTGTTATTACTACATGCGATGAAATGAAAAACAGGATTATTAATGAACACAGGACCCATCCCCAGAAAATAATTACTTTATCAAATGTGTATGCCAATGAGTTTAAT
>CAZHJN010000001.1:0-99172 GCA_964532995.1 uncultured bacterium | reverse complement strand
GATGTAAAACAGAACATAGCAAATTTTAATGATTTGATCGCTTTATTTATTTCATTTTTAATCTTAGTGGTACAGTCGAATGCAGGTGAAAAATAAATCTCGATTATCTGATTTTTCAAAAATTTCTCTTCTGAAATTGCAAGGTTTGACCATAAAGAGAGAAAATTTTTTGAAAAGAAATTCCCAATTTTTTCATCTTTGATAAAAAGCATATTATTTGAATCCCATATCATTGAAGATTCAGTAAAATTAGCTGAACCTGTGAAAACATATTTTTCATCAATTACAATAAATTTTGCGTGAAGAGCACCTGGTTTCCCGTTCCACTTCTTTACATATAGATTTTTAGCGCTGCAAAAATTTTCAGGTAAAAAATTCAATAAGATTTTTATTTCCACGCCTTTTTCACCAAGCTCTCTGAGCACATTATAACCCTGTCTCCAGTTGAAGGTGTAACTCGCGATATAAACAGACTTTTTTGCTTCTTTCAATTTTTTGATAATGATCTGATCAATTCGGTTTGAGGGAGAAAAATAAACTGTTGTTTCTTCGCAATATAAGAGGATTTGCAGGAAAATTGTTACCAGAATAATTTTTTTGAAAAGTTTCATAATGTTTCCATTTTATTATTTAAGGCAGTATCTTATCAAATTTCGCAAAAGGCACAAACTGAAGTAAAATATTATCAATAAATAATATCAAAAAAGGGAGGAAATTTGAAGGCAGCAATATTTAATGGACCAGAAAAAATTAGTATCTGTGATTGGAAGGATCCTGTTCCGTCTGACAACGAAATTTTGATAAGAGTTGATTATTGCGCGATTTGTGGTACAGATGTGAGAACATTTTTCCACGGACATAAGAAGGTTATCCCGCCGGCGATTATCGGACATGAAATAACAGGAGAAGTTATTGAAATCGGGAAAAATGTTAAAAGTTCACTCAAAAAGGGAGACAGGATAACACCTGTAACTTCAATTGGATGCGGTAATTGTAAACTCTGCAAAAAGGGTTTATATAATCTGTGCCCTGATACAAAAGCCTTAGGTTACTATTATTCAGGTGGATTTGCACAGTACATGGTTATTCCTGAAATTGCTGTTAAACAGGATGCATGGGTTGTTCTTCCTGATAGTATCTCTTCTCAGGAAGGTTCTCTCATTGAACCATTATCCTGTGTTATAAATGCTCAGAACTATCTTTCAATAAAGGATGGGGATACTGTTGTAATATATGGTGGTGGACCCATAGGATTTATGCATGCAATTTTAGCCAGAGCATCCGGTGCAGAAAGGGTTATAATGATTGATCCTGCTTTTGAACGTCTTGAAAGGTTTGCTTCTCTGTTCAGTGATTTGATATTGATTGATCCATTAAAACAGAATACTGTTGAAAGAGTCAAAGATATTACCGGTGGTTTTGGTGCAGATGTTATTATAACCGCATGCCCTGCAAAACAGGCACAGATTGAATCTTTTTCAATAGCGGCACCCCATAGCAGAATCAGTTTTTTTGGTGGATTACCAAAGGATGATTCACTTGTCAGCATTGACACCAATCTGATTCATTATTTTGAGATAAGCGTTTTCGGTGCATTTGCTTCAAACAGGATTGACTACCAGAAAGCTGTGGATTTAATATCTTCAAGGAAGATAGACCCTTCAAAATTTATTACTCATGTTATACCGCTAAAGGATATTGAGAAAGGTATAAGAATGGTTAAAGAAGGAACCGTTTTGAAGGTTGTTGTAAAAATACAGGAGTAGCAAATGGGTTCAGACGTAAATAATAAAATAACCGTTATAACAGGTGCTGCACGCGGTCTGGGAGAAGCTTTAAGTTATGGATTTGCTGAACAGGGAGCAATCGTATGTCCGTGGGATATTAACCAGGAAGGGCTTGATAAGGTTGCTGAAAAACTCAGTAATATGAAACGACTTGGAAGGAAAGCAATTATTGACATTACCGATGAAAAACAGGTTGAGAAAGAAGTGTCAACAATTGAATCAGAACTTGGCAGCATTGATATACTTATAGCAAATGCGGGTATTCTTTATTCCTATGAAATTACCGAATTTCCCGAGCAATTATGGAGGAAGATTATAGAGATTAATCTTACAGGATATTTTATATGCGCAAAACATGTTGCAAAAGTTATGAAGAAAAAGAAAAGTGGAGTTATCATACAGATAAACTCAAAATCAGGGAAAAAAGGAAGTTACTGGAATTCTGCTTATGCAGCAAGTAAATTTGGTGGAATAGGGCTTACGCAGAGCATGGCTCTTGATCTGGCTCCTTTCGGCATAAGGGTCAATGCAATATGTCCCGGAAACATTCTTGAAAGTCCGCTCTGGCAGACGAGTTTATTCCAGCAGTATTCAAAGAAATGGGGTATTTCAGTTGAAGAAGTCAGGAAAAAGTATGTGGAACAGGTTCCTCTCGGAAGACCATGCACATACAGAGATGTTTTAAATGTGGCATTGTTTCTTGCATCTGATGGGTCAAGTTATATGACAGGACAGGCAATCAATGTGACGGGTGGTCAGGAAATGAGATGAAACAGTCCAGGGATGAGTTCTTTCTCAATAAGTGTCTTATCCTTGCAAAAAATGGTTCAGGGTTGGTCAGTCCAAACCCGATGGTTGGGGCATTGGTTGTTAAAGGTAATCATGTTGTTGGACAGGGATGGCATAAAGCATTTGGCCTTCCTCATGCAGAAGTTGAAGCAATCAAGGTGGCTGGTATTAAATCAAAAAAAGCGAATCTTTATGTTAATCTGGAACCCTGCTGTCATTATGGAAAAACACCGCCATGCACTGACCTGATTATCAAATCCGGTATAAGGAAGGTTGTATTCTGCACAATTGATCCTAATCCTGCTGTTAATGGAAAGAGTGTGGAAATACTCAGGAACAATGGTATTGAAGTTAGGTATGGTTTGCTTGAAGTTGAAGCGCGAAAATTAAATGAATCATATTTCACATTTTTTGAAAAGAAAAGGCCATTTATAACATTGAAATGGGCAATGAGCATAGATGGCAAGATTGCTGATGTTTATGGCAGATCAAAATGGATCACATCCGAGTATGCGAGATCTTTTTCAAAAAAACTGAGATTTGAGTATGATGCAATTCTCATTGGAATTGGGACTGTGTTAAAAGACAACCCTTCTCTTGACTTTTGTATTCCTTCTGGAATAAGAAAAACCATTGCAGAAAAAAAGAGATTTTTCAAGATTATACTCGATTCAGATCTCAGAATTCCTGAGAATTCAAAGGTTTTTCTCAATAAATGTGCAAAGGTTCTGGTTTTCACAGCCGGTGATATCATGGATAATAAAACCTTTCCGGAAAACGTCAGATTGATTAAGGTGCAAAAAGGAGAAGATGGACTGCTTGATATTAAAGAGATAATCAGATATCTATATTCTGAAGGGATTGGAAAAATTTTTGTTGAAGGCGGTACAAAAATTCTGACCTCATTTTACAAAAGTGGTTTTTTTGACAGTATTTATGCTTTTGTGGGCGGAAAAATTATCGGAGGTGCTTCTGTTTATCCACCCATTGAAGGTAAAATAATTTCACCGGAAACTGAATCAGGACTGCTTCTGGAAGAGGTGGTAAGATTCAATAATGATGTATTACTGAGATTTAAAAATGTTTTCAGGGATAATTGAGGAAACAGGTACAGTTGTTGAAAAAAGAGATAAGGGAAATATGGTGGTACTTGGAATAAGAGCAGATAAGGTATTTGATGATTTATCAGCAGGAGACAGTATCAGTGTTGATGGAGTCTGTTTAACGATTGAAAACATAAAATTTCCTGTATTTTATGTAAGCCTTTCCCCGGAAACTATCAGATTAACAACTCTTGGAAATGTGAAACCAAAAACTTCTGTAAATCTTGAAAGAGCTGTGAAATATGGATCAAGGATTGGCGGGCACTTACTTTCAGGACATATAGATTTTAAGACCAGGATAACATCAATAAGACGGCAGGGAGATAGTTTTGTTATTGTTATAAAAATACCTGCCGGGTATTCTGATTATTTTGTAAAGAAAGGTTCTATTGGTGTTGATGGTATTTCTCTTACAGTGGCAGATTTATCAAAAGAGCATATTTCAATATGGCTTATACCACATACAATAAAGAATACCACAATGAAAAACAAGAAAAATGGCGAAGAGGTTAATGTTGAAATTGATATGATGGTTAAAACTCTGATTGAAAAGGAAATAAATATCAAGGGGAAACATGCAAAAATCAGTAAAGAAGCTATTTTCTGAGATCAGCAGCATTGAGGATGCAATTAAAGATTTGAAAAGAGGGAGATTTGTTATTGTTGTCGACGATGTTAAAAGAGAAAATGAGGGAGATCTTATCTGTTCGGCGCAGAAAATCACGCCAGCCGGTATAAATTTCATGGCAAAATACGCAAGAGGATTGATTTGTGTTGCTTTAACTGAAGAAAGGATAAAACAGTTGAACCTGTTTCCAATGACAGAATGTAATACAGCTTTACATCACACAAATTTCACTGTTTCTGTTGATGCAAAGAAAGGCGTTACAACCGGAATATCTGCTTTTGATAGGGCGAAAACTATAAAAGTTCTGATTGACCCGAACGCAAAACCAGAAGATCTTGCAATACCGGGCCATGTGTTTCCAATAAGGGCAAAAGAAGGCGGGGTACTGGTGCGGGCAGGACACACTGAAGCAGCAGTTGACCTTGCGAGGCTTGCAGGTCATTATCCTGCTGGTGTGATCTGCGAAATAATGGCAGATGATGGTTCAATGGCAAGAATGCCAGAGCTTGTAAAATTTGCAAAAAAACATGGATTCAAGATTATAACGATAGCGGATTTGATAAAATACAGAAGAACAAGGGAAAAACTGGTCGATCGTATCATTTCTGTGGAATTGCCGACTGAATTTGGAATGTTTGAACTTTTTCTTTACAAAGACAAAATTGAATTTAATAATCATCTTGCTCTTGTAAAAAAAATACCCGGAAGCAAAAAAGTTCCGCTTGTAAGGGTTCATTCTCAGTGTCTTACAGGAGATATTTTTCATTCACGTAAATGCGATTGCGGAGATCAATTACATAAGTCTCTTTCAATGATTTCAAGAGAGGGTGGAGCTTTGATATACCTGCCACAGGAAGGAAGAGGCATAGGACTTGAGGATAAACTTCGGGCATACAAACTCCAGTCAGAAAAAAAACTTGATACTGTTGAAGCAAATCTTTATCTTGGATATCCCGATGATTTAAGAGATTATGGAATAGGAGCACAGATCCTTCTTGATCTTGGTTTCACCAGTATTCGTCTTCTTACCAATAATCCACGCAAGATAGTGGGACTTGAGGGTTATGGTATTACGATAGTGGATCGATTACCAATAGAAGTTCCTCCAAATGAATATTCCTTAAACTATTTGAAAACAAAAAAGAAGAAGTTGAAACATCTTATTAAAATCCAATGTAAAAAGGGGGAAAAATGAAAGTTTTTGAAGGAAGGCTTTCTGCTGATGGGAAACGGTTTGGAATTGTGGCAAGCAGATTTAATGATTTTCTGACAAAAAGTCTTCTTGAAGGTGCGGTTGATTGTCTTGTAAGGCATGGTGCAAACGAAAAGGATATTGATGTTGTATGGGTTCCAGGTTCATTTGAGATAGGTTTTATGGCAAGAAAAATGGTAAATTCTGGTAGATATAGTGCTTTAATATGCCTTGGAGTCGTACTGCGTGGAGCCACACCTCATTTTGAATATGTTGCAGGACAGGTAACCAGAATTCTCGGCCAGATCAATGGTGAAGGACTTGTGCCTGTGACCTCTGGAATTATTGTTGCTGACAGTATTGAACAGGCAACCGAAAGAGCAGGTACAAAAATGGGAAACAAAGGCTGGCAGGCGGCTCTTTCCGCAATTGAAATGGCTAATGTAAACGAAATATTTAAATGAGAAAAGCATCCCGCAGAGCAAGGATAGTTGCTCTTGAAATCTGCTATCAGCTTGACATACAGAATATTATGTCCGAGCAATATGCTTTAAAGGCATTAAACGAGATAAATGAAGATAAATGCGTACGTTCAAAAGTTGAGTTGATTGTCTATGGTGTTATAAAAAACATTTCTTACATTGACGGACTGCTTGCAAAATACAGCAAGAACTGGGATATTTCGAGGATGAGTTATATTGATCGTAACATTTTAAGAATTGCTGTTTATGAAATGATTTTTGATTCTGATGTGCCTGGTATTGTTGCGATCGACGAAGCAATAGAGATTTCAAAAATTTACAGTTCGCCGGATTCAGGCAAATTTATCAATGGAATCCTGGATAAAATAATGAAAGAAGAGATTCCCACACAGCCCGACAAAGCACAGTAAGATGAAGAAACTGACAGGAATTATTTTAAAAGTATTTGTAAGTATCTTTTTTATCTTTCTCGTATTTAAAAAAGTAAATTTTTTTGAGCTGACCGGTATTTTTAAGAATGTTTCTATTTTTACACTTATATGGATGCTGACACTTAATTACTTAATTACTTTTTTTGTCGCTTTGAGATGGTATTCTGTTCTTGATGAATTCAGACGAGAAATTACTTTTTCAAACATATGGAAACTATCAGTGATTGGAATGTTTTTTAATGTTCTTTTACCAACCGGTACCGGTGGAGATGCCGTAAAAATTCTATATATAACGCGCAATCATCACCAGAAACTGAAAGCAGCAACTTCTGTTGTTTTCGACCGCTTTATCGGGTCTTCAACAATTGTGGCAATGGCCATAATAAGTCTTCTTTCCTATGAAAAAAACCTGCCTGCAAAATTGAAAATTATGTTTGCCTCATTATTGGTTCTTCTGCTTTTTGTATGGTTGCTGATCATGTGGGATAGACCTGCTGCTGTAATCGGTGGAATTTTCCCTGTTAAACTCAGACAGAAGTTTGTGGCATTCTATAACCATCTCAGGGAATATGGTATTAACAGTCGCATTCTTACCAGGTCTATATGTGCAAGCATAGCGGTACAGATTCTTTCAATATATGTTCAGTATCTTGCTGCATCTGTGGTTTATCAATCGGATGGCATGCCTGTGCCCTTTCCATTATTTTTTGTGTTTATTCCCATTATCTGGCTTTCTGCTATTGTTCCATCCCTTGGTGGACTTGGAATTAGAGAGTACAGCTATCTTTTTTTCTTTCAACCTTATCTTGGTAAGGATGCAGCTATTGCAATGTCAATTATAAATCTTATGTTGATTCTATCACAGGCACTTCTTGGAGGCTTAGTTTTTTTGTTTTTCCGTCAGGGTCATCGAGATTCCAGATAAGGATTTTCTTCAAAAATTTTTTCACCTCTTTGGGTTCAGGAATATCTGTAAATGATTTAGCGGCTTTTGCTGTCCCTGCGGCGGTGGCAAATTTTAAAGATTCCTTAAAATTTCCTGTTTCTGAAAAGGATAAAATAAAACCTGCGAGAAAAACGTCTCCGCAACCGACAGAACCAGCCTTTTTTATCTGAGGACCTTTTGTATAAAAAACACCTTCTTTTGAAAATCCGACAGCACCTTTTTCTCCCATAGTCACGAGTATGAAAGATATCCCTGACCTAAGAAATCTTTCACCGGCTCCCATAAGCTGATCAAATCCTGTGATTTTTCTGGATACAAGTCGCTCAAGTTCCTTAATATTTGGTTTAATAAGATCAGGTTTTGCACAAATACCGTATTTCAGGTATTGTCCATCAGCATCAATGCCTATTTTTATTCCAGTATTTTTACTCCGGATCCTTTCGATCGCTTTCTTATAAAAATTTAATTGCATACCGGGGGGCAAACTTCCACAAAAAAGTATCCAGTCTGTTGAGGAAAAATCAAGATTGATTATGAAATCCAGAATCTTTTCAGATGTTTTTTCTGATATTGATGGTCCTGGTTCATTAAACTTCAATACAGTACCATTTTCAAAAAAAAATTATAGTTTTCTCTAATTTCGCCGGATATATTGAAGAGATATTCTGTGGGTATTTTATCTTTTTCCAAAAGACTTTTGAATCGTCCTCCATTATATCCACCGGCTATTCCAACAGGTTTAACAATTCTACGGTATTGATTTAAAAATTTCGCAACATTAAAAGCTTTTCCGCCAGCACTTATTCTTTTTTCTTTAATGCGAGCTATGTCATCGATTTTAAAATTTTTTACATAACAATTGATATCGAGACACGGATTCAGACCGACTGTAATGAATTGTTCGCATCTCATATTAAATTGATTGAGGCCGATATTTTCTGATTTTTTTGCGCCTCTTCAACTGGCTGGGTTTTTCATAGAACTCGCGTTTCTTTATTTCCCTGATGATACCTTCTTTTTCAACTTCGCGTTTAAACTGTTTGAACAGTTTTTCGAAGTGTTCACGATGTTGTCTTTCCACTTAGATACAGTCACCCCCCTCAATATCTATCTATATCAAACAATTGTGAACCGCAGTGCTTGCATTTTCTTTCGTTTTGTGTATAACCATCAACAATGAAGCAAACCCTGCATTTTATATTTTTCTTTTCCTTAAAGGCATGCTTTTTCTTCTCATCAGTATCTGTAACTGTTTTCATTTTCTTTTCTTTCATATTGAGACACCGGTTGAAACATCAGACTGTTAAACCTGGTAATTAATTAATTATAATATTTTCAACGATATTAGTCAAGAAGGGTTCTGCTGCGGTCGCCGTTGCAAGAATTTCCTCAAATGTTGCAACCTTTAATGCATCCGGTAAACACATATCACTTATCACAGAGACTCCAAAGACTTTTAATCCGGCATGAACCGCGGCAATAACTTCAACAACTGTTGACATACAAACCATATCAGCACCTATCATCCTCAAAAATCTGTATTCTGCTTTTGTTTCAAGATTTGGTCCGGTCAGTCCAACAAGCACTCCCTTTTTCACAGGAATTCTTTTTTCAAGAGCCACTTTTTCCGCAAGTTCTATAAGCTTTTCATCATAGGGTTGTGACATATCAGGAAATCTAACTCCAAGTATCTCGTAATTTTCTCCGATCAAAGGATTAGCACCCGTAAGATTGATATGATCAGTAATAATAACGATATCTCCCGCTTTGAACATTGGATTCAATCCCCCAGCAGCATTTGACTCAATCAGAACGCTTGCCCCGAGGAATTTAAGGACTCTTATTGGCAGTGCTATTTCCCTTGCAGAATAACCTTCATACAGATGAAATCGCCCCTGAAAAGCGACAACCTTCTTTTTCCCTATCCTGCCAAAAATCAAATTACCGGCGTGACCTTTAACAGTTGAAACTGGAAAATTTGGAATTGAACTATACGAAATAATTTTTTCAACATCTATCCTTTCAGCAAGTTTACCAAGACCCGTTCCGAGTATGATTCCAAATTCAACCGTGGTGTCTGTTATTGATTTTAAGAATTCAACAGATTCTTTAATTCTATCAAGTTCATTCATATAACCCCCTGTTTATTATTTTTCACCTGATAACTCCACCGCTCTTTTTTCTGCTGCTTGGAAAGCTGCATCAATTATCTCTGATATATTTGCCTCCATAAGCTTTGACAGACCCGCCAGCGTTGTTCCACCTGGAGAGCACACCCTTTCTTTTAATAATGAAGGCGTTGCAGCGCTTTTTCCAAGCATTACGCCTGTTCCTTCAAAAAGTCCTGCAACAATCTGATTGGAAACCTTATCCGGGAATCCCTTTTTTTTCAAAAAACCATATATCAGCTCAGCAAGATAAAAAAGAAAACCAGGACCGCTGCCCGCAACAACCGTTACTGAAAACATATCCTTTTCCTTTACCCGAAAACAAAAACCCAATTTTGAAAGGGTGTTGATGAGTTTTTGCAGGTTTTTCTCCGGGATATCTTTGCTACAGTATCCTATAAGTCCTTTACCATGGCCGATTGCAAGATTTGGCATCAATCTTATAACAGGCAACTTCCTCTTCAAAAACTTCCTGATGGAATCAATTGTTATACCCGCAGCAACACTGACAATGATAGAGGAGTTTTGCAAATTCTGTGAAATATCTGAACATAATTTCGGGACATCTTTTGGTTTTACTGCTATGATTATGAATCTGGAGTTTTTTACAAGTGCTTCGTTGTTGAGAATGCAGATGCCGAATTTTTTTTTAAATTTACCTGACTTGGATTTATCCAGATCACCCGCACAGATACTATCGCGCGGGACACCGGCGAATCTTATCAGTCCTTCTGTGAGAGCGGTTCCTATATTTCCGCAGCCGATTATTCCGAAGATGAATCTCTTATTTTTCAACCTGCTTCTTCTCCTTCCACTTCTCCAACCTTGATCTGCAGGTTTTCTCTATCTTCTATTCTTTCAATCATCCCATCTCTGATCCATATCACCCTATCGGATACGTCAAGCATTTTCAGATCGTGTGTGGCGGTTATTATGCTGACCTCTTTATCCTTATTCATTTCTTTCAGAAGATTTATAATTTCTTTTCCTGTTTTCAGGTCGAGATTTCCGGTTGGTTCGTCAGCAAGTATAATTGCAGGATCATTTGCCAGCGCCCTTGCAATTGCGACTCTCTGTTGTTGACCACCTGAGAGCTCAAATGGTTTATGGTGCAATCTTGCTCCAAGACCCACTGTTTCAAGCAAGCCCTTTGCTTTGTTCATCGCTTCGTCATTTTCCATTCCTCCAAAAATCATGGGAAGCATCACATTTTCAAGGGCTGTCATAACCGGGATAAGATTAAATGTCTGGAAGATGTATCCTATTTTTCTGCATCTCAACCAGGCAAGTTCATAAGCATCGAGCTGGGCAATATCCACTTCATCTATATAGACCTTACCATCAGTGGGTTTATCGAGTCCTCCTATCATGTTAAAAAGAGTTGTTTTTCCACTTCCAGAAGGACCCATTATCGATATATATTCACCCCTGTAAATTTCAATATCAATACCTTTCAAAACATGAAGCGGAATTTTTCCAAGAAGAAATGTTTTTTTCAATCCTATAGTTCTTACGATGGCCTCTTTTGGCATTTTGGTCTCCTTTTTTTATACTTCCCTGCGGATCGCTTCAGCTGGTTCTAATTTTGCTGAAACATAGGCAGGGTATATGGCTCCGATTACAGATATTATTATCCCGAGCAAAATACTGAAAGCTGAATACTTCAAGAGAGGTTCCCATGGGAAAATACTCCAGATCAAACCCTGATATCTTAACAGATAAATAAAAATTGTGGCTGAAGCACCAATAATGACCCCTATTATTGAACCTGCAAGCCCCTGCATGGATGATTCCAGGAGGAAAAGCTCAACAATGAATCTGTCAAGTGCTCCGAGACATTTCATTGTTCCAATTTCACGGGATCTTTCTGTTACAGCCATAAGCATCGCATTTACGATTCCGACAACACAGACAAGCAGAGAAAGTGATACCAGCCATATCTGACGTGATCGCATTTCCTCAAGGTTTTGCTGTAAAGCAATCTTAAGGTTTTCCGGCCCTTTTTCCATTATACCCATAATGAATGCGTTGCTGCTCAGTATTGACATAAGAAACGCAATACCAAGTACAATTGACGAGGTAACAATTATTGACCTTCCAAATCTTATTCTTATACTTCGAATGCTCATATTAAAAGCATGGTTCAGTGGAAGTTTGAGCAACTTTCCTATTTTCTTTTTTTCAGGCACTTCACTGTGCATTTTTGACTCCTGTTTTGTTATGACTAAATTTTAAACTATTTTTTTTTACTCGTAAAGAAAACAGGATACAGAGTGATTTTTTTCTTTCTCTTTGAATTCAGGAGATAGGTTGAAACATATTTCTTTTCTATACGGACATCTATCAAGAAAAACACAACCACGGTCATTTCCGGATGTAAGATCTTTTACAGGTTCTGTGGATTCTTTATTCCACAGTAGTTTTGTATATGGATGCAGCGGAGACATTAATATCTGTTCTGCAAATCCTTCTTCTACTATGTTTCCTCGATACATCACCGCAATTCTATTACAGAAGCTCCCAACGATTACAAGATTATGAGAAATGAACACAAAGGTGAGGCCTAATTTTTTCTTGAGATTGTCGAGAAGTTTCAAAATGTGGATTTCTGTTGTTGCATCAAGATTACCCGTGGGTTCATCCGCCACTATACACTCTGGATTTCCGGCAAGAGCCCGTGCTATTGCAATTCTCTGTCTTTCACCACCACTCATCTGATGTGGATATTTATTTTTATAATCAGGAGGTAGGCCAACCTTTACAAGGATTTCTTCCACCTTTTCTTCACTGCGTTCGTTTGAGGGTATTGCTTCTTTTATTGTTCTTTCAACCGATGAGCGAGGATTAAGTGATTTATACGGATTCTGGAATATGATTCTGACATTTTTTCTGAAAAAACTCAATCTGGAATCAGATAGGTGCGTTATATTGATACCATTGTAATAAATAGAACCTGTATCTGGTTTGACCAGAAGTGTTAGTATTTTTGCAAGTGTTGTTTTTCCAGATCCAGACTCTCCCACAATACCAAAACTATCACCTCTGCACACTGTTATTGTCACATTATTTATTGCTGTAACCTTTCTCCTGTTGATTCCGAGGAAGTCCTTAACAGTGAAGACTTTACTGATTTTTTCGCACCTGAGTATTTCATTCATATTTTATGCACCTGATTCCTGTTTGACCGTCTCGCCACAAAAAAGGAATGTTCCTTTTACACACTTGCCCCTTTTCAGGACATCTTTCAAAAAAAGGACATATTCCAACAATTTCCTGCCTGTTGAACTCAAAAATATCAGTATCCAGATCCCATTTTATGTCTTTTCCCTCAATGGTTCCCATGAGAATATTCGCATAGGGGTGATTGGGTTTTTCTTTACCCGGTCTGAATATTTCAACAATATGACCGCGATACATAATTCCTATGCGCATCCCGATACTTGCCGCAAGTTTCAGATCATGGGTGATAAAAAGCATGCCGGGATGATGTTTCAATCTTATTTCGTTCAACAGGTTGATAATCTGCCGTGTTGTAAGAATGTCAAGTGCTGTGGTCGGTTCGTCTGCGATAATGAGTTGAGGTTTGTTTATTAAAGCCATAGCAATCATAACTCTCTGTTGCTGCCCGCCGCTTAACTGATGAGGATATGCTGATTGTATTTCAGGTTCCAGTCCAACTTCTTTCAGAGCGAGTGATATTAATTCCTGCTGATTATCAGTTTTTCCGCGGGCGGCTTCCCTGAGATGTACACCAACTGTAAACAATGGGTCAAGATATGCTCCTGGATCCTGAAAAACAATGCTTATTTTTTCCCCGCGTACACTTCTCATCAAGTGCTCGCTTATTTCAAGTACATGTGTTCCGTTTACACGAATTTCTCCAGATATTATCCTGAAACTCTTCGGTAACAGTCTCATGATAGAAAGTGCGAGGGTTGTTTTCCCTGATCCGGATTCGCCGACCAGGCAGAAGAGTTCTCCTTTATAGATAGAGAAACCAACATCAGTAAGTATAAGTGTTGATTGTTTTTTTTCGGTCCTCACAACCGACAGATTCTTGATTTCAAGGGTTTTTTCCATATTACCAGTTCTTTGGATCAAGTACATTTCTCAGAGCGTCACCCAGAAGATTGAAATTTATCAGAACAACAAATATGAAGATTCCTGCAAGCAATAACCATGGAGCATCTCCCATAACCCTGAGGTTTCCTATTGTTGACGAAAGAATATTGCCCCAGCTGGGATAAGGTTCCTGTATTCCAAGGCCAAGCAGGCTGAGCGCGGCTTCTCCGATAATGTATCCCGGCACACTGATTGTAAGAGCGGTTATTGTGTAAGAAAAAGTATTTGGGAATATATGAAAGAGCAGGATTCTCCAGTTGGAAAGTCCGAGTGATTTTGCAGCAAGAACATAGTCCTCTTCCTTCAGAGAAAGAACCATTCCCCTGATTATTCTTGCCAGTCCAGCCCAGCCAATCAAACTGAGAATCATAACAATGAGCAGATAAACCTGAATGCTTGAAAGGTTCAATGGGAACATTGCCCTCAGGGAAAGCATGAGATAAAAAGAGGGAAAGACCATCAGAATTTCAACAAATCTCATGAGTATCTGATCTGTGATTCCTCCGAAATATCCGGCTATTCCTCCTGTAATCATACCGAGAGTGAATGAAATTAATACACCTATCAAACTGATTGAAAGAGAAATTCTGCCACCGTATAAAATTCTCGAAAAAATGTCTCTTCCATATGTGTCTGTTCCAAATAAAAAAATCCCGGCAGGCTGGTCAACCCCGAAAAGATACCTGTTTGTTTTGAAAAAAAAGAAAATTCTTCTTTCATCGCCTTTAACAAACAATTTCAACGGGTGTCTTAAAGAATAATCCTCCTTATATGTTCTGAAAACCGGATCATCTATCACGAAATTATAAACAAATGGTCTTATGTGGAAATTTCCATCAGAGTCCACAAAATGTATTTTTGTTGGAGGATGATATGGTTTATTTCTGAACTGGTGGTCAAAATGATAAGGCGCGAGAAGATCCGCAAAAAAAGATACAAAATAAAAGAGCAGCAGGAACCAGAAACTGAAATATGCAATCCTGCTGTGATTCTTCAATCTCTGAAAAAATTTTTTCATGTCAGTCTTATTCTTGGATCAAAAAAGGCTATCAGAATATCGCCTATAAGGTTTCCAATAATCAACAGAAAGCCGCTTATCACAAGAGATCCCATAACAAGGTAAAGGTCATGTGAAAGAACGGCTTCGAGGATAAGACTGCCCATTCCGGGCCAGCCGCTTATTATTTCTGTCAGAGCTGCTCCATTGAGAAGAGTCCCTATTTCCATTCCAAGAATTGTGAACATTGGATTAAGAGCATTTTTCAGTGCATGTTTAAAAACCACTGAAAAGGTGGGTAATCCTCTTGCCCATGCCGCAAGAACATATGGTGTATGGAATGTTTCAATAAAATTGTTTCTCATCAGTCTGAATAATCCGCCGATATTTACAAAACAGAGCACAAGTCCCGGAACAAGAAGATGCCTCATGTAATCTTTGAAAATTACAAAGGAAGAGGCATTCATTTCAAAAATGCTTCTGGTGCCACCAAGAGGCAATACCCCTGTTTTGCTTATAAAGTATACAAAAAGCAGGGCGACAAAAAATGATGGAAGAGATATTGAAATATAAGCGAGTGTAGAGAAAAATTTATCAATGAATGTTCCTTCTTTATATCCGGCGAGAACTGCCAGAGGAACGGCTATTACCCAACTTAGAAAAAGAGAAAAGATTGCAAGGCATATTGTATTTTTCAAACGAAACTTTATCAACGTCCTCACCGGCATGTGGTATGCAAATGAAACCCCAAAATCAAACTTACAGATGTTTTTAAGCCAGAAAAAATACTGGACAATAAAGGGTCTGTCGAGTCCAAAACTGACTTTCATCGCTTCAATGGTTTCCGGTGATATCTCCGGATTCATCTTCATCTGGGCAAAGTAGTCTCCTGGAGAGGATTGTATAATGACAAATGAGACAAAACTCATCCCGATCAGCATCGGAATAATTTGCAGCAGCCGTTTACATATAAGTCTTTTCATATTTCTTCCGGAAATGTGATTGTAATTTTTCTACGGTTCAATCCCAAAAATTCAATATTTATTCTCAATGATTTTGCTGGCATATTTTTCAATACAGCTTCCGGCCATTCAATCAGAAGCAATCCTTTATCTGCGTATTCTCTGAATCCGAAACTCTCAAGTTCATCAGAATTTTTTATTCTATAAAAGTCAAAATGGTAAACAGGCACTTTTCCATCACTGTATTCGTTAACAATTGTGAAAGATGGACTGCTGACATCATTTCTGCCTGTTAGATTTTTGATAATGCCACGAATCATTGTAGTTTTTCCTGAACCAAATGGACCGGTAAACACCACACATCCAATATTATGTTTTCTTAACCATTCCGCAAGTCTTCTTCCCAGTTTCTCCGTTGATTCTGCGGAATCAGTCTCAAGACACAATGGATTTGTCCTATGAAAAGTGTCTGAATTTTTCTTTCGATATACGGATTTTTTTACCATCTGGATATTTTAACAGGAATGTTTTCCTTTCAGTCAATCTTCCTATTTTGGTAATCTTAAGATCTCCAATCCTTTCTGGAATTTTAGTTTCTGAATCTTTAGCAACAGCGAAAAGCAACTCATAATCTTCACCATCATAAAGGGCTGAAGAAATTCTATTTTTCCTGCTGGCATCGATTGAGATGGGGATCTGTGAAACTTCTATTTCAAAGCCACAACCAGATGCTTCAGCAAGTTTTCTGGCATCTGAAGCAAGTCCATCAGACAGGTCAATCATGGCTGATGGTTTGGTGTGCTCAATGATTGCCCTTGCTTCCTTAACCCTTGGAAGAAATCTGAATTGTTTTTCTTTCTGCGCGCCTCCAAGTGTTCCTGTAACAAAAAGAATATCTTCTGGCTTTGCTGTGCTTCGCAAGACCAGATTCTTCTTTTCCACAATTCCTGCGAGAAATATGTCCACGAAAAAAGTGTGGGATCTGGATAAATTACCGCCGATGATATCAACTTTAAACAGGTTTGCCATTTCAAGAATCCCTCTGTAGATTTCCTTAAAAACGCTGGCTCTTTTTTCCTGCAAACCAAGAGAGACAAGTGCCCATACTGGTATTCCTCCCATTGCCGCTATATCACTGATATTCACTGCAAGGGCCTTGCGTCCTATCTGTTCAAATGTGGCAGTTTTAAGTTTGAAATGAACATTTTCAACGACTGCATCATTTGTGAACAGAAGATAAGATTTACTGTCATAATCAACGACAGCGCTGTCATCTCCAATTCCAGTTTTTACCCGCACATCCTTTGGTAAACAGTGAACTTTAAGCCAGTCAATGACCTGTTTCTCTTCCATTTTATTTTTTTCTGTTTCTTTTTCCTTCCAGAACAAGAGGCAATCCGAAAATATCGATGAAACCTTTTGACGCTCTGTGGTCAAATGTATCCTTTGAGGTATATGTTGAAAGAGTTTCTTCGTAAAGAGAATAAGGGGATTTTCTTCCTGTTACAACACACTGACCTTTGTAAAGTTTGACTCTCACTGTACCCGTTATATTTTTCTGTGTTTCATCTATGAATTTTTCAAGACACTGCCTGAAATCACTGAACCAGTATCCATAATATACAAGCTCTGCATACTTCTGATTTACTATGCTTTTGAAATGATAAAGTTCTCTTTCAAGAATGAGTTTTTCAAGCTCAGCATGCGCTGTGTGTAAAATAACTGCTGCTGGTGCTTCATATATTTCCCTTGACTTGATTCCCACAAGACGATTTTCCACCATGTCAATTCTTCCAACACCGTGTTTTCCTCCTGTTTCATTCAACCTGTTAATAAGTTCAATACCATTCATTTGTTTTCCATTCAATCTCACAGGAGTGCCTCCATGGAATTCTATGTCCAGATATTCAGGCACTGAAGGTGTTTTTAATGGTGAACGGGTTATCTGATAAGCATCTTCAGGGGGTTCCTGCCACGGATCCTCCAGTGATCCACATTCTATTGAAATTCCCCATAAATTCCAATCAATGCTATATGGCCTTTTTTTTGTAACATCAACAGGAATTTTGTGTTTCTTTGCATAGACTATTTCTTCTTCCCTTGACTTAAATTCCCATTCCCTCACCGGAGCGATAATTTTAAGTTCTGGTGCGAGGCTTTTGAAAGCAAGCTCAAATCTTACCTGGTCATTACCTTTTCCGGTGCAACCATGAGCAACCGCATCGGCTTTTTCTTTTTTTGCAACATCAACCATGTTTTTTGCAATAAGTGGCCTTGAGAGCGCAGTGGCAAGAGGGTATTTGCCTTCGTAGAGGGCGCAACCCTTAAGAGAAGGGAAGATGTATTCATTGATGAATTCTTTTTTCAAATCTCTGAAATAAAATTTTTTTGCACCGGTAGCAATGGCTTTTTTTTCAAGGACAGAAGGATTTTCCCTCTGTCCCACATCAGCCGTGAAAGCAATTATTTCTGCATCATATTTTGTCTGAAGCCACTTTATAATTACAGATGTGTCAAGTCCACCTGAGTATGCAACAACAATTTTTGAGATTCGTGACATTTTTCCTCCTTATATAAGATTTTCTTTTCTCATTTTTAAAAACATTCTGATTCTTCCAACGGCAAGTCCACCAAAACCTGTTATTATGAAAAAAGCCTGAACAAAATATCCAACTTTTGGTATTGCTGTCAGGAGTACGAATATTCCTGTACCGACAAAGATACCCAGAATTATTTTAATCCTTCCTTCTTTAAGTTTCCAGAGTATTAATTTACCGAGAACAATGCATGTAAATCCGCGGCAAAGATATAAAAGAGAAAGATAAAAAGTCAGAAAGATCAAGCCGAGAGGAGCTCCGATCACGGTGATCATCAGGAAAATAAGAATTATGGGTACGACTATGAGCAACAGCAGTCCTGTAAAAAAAATCCATACAGGCTTTTTTTCTATAATTTCAATTGTTTCCTGAAGAATTCTCGGTGTAAACACAATCATCAGAATAAAAGGGAAACAGAGGCTCAGGAATGAATATAGTTTGATGAATTTTGATGAAAGAAGACCATGTCCAAAAGGAGCAGGAGATATATAACTGAAATCACAACGGTCAAGAACATTTAAAGGGATAGCTGGTTTTTCTTTACTCTGGACAACAAGTTTACTATTTATGTCAATATTTTTGGTAAATACTATGTGTCTTGTTTTAATATACAAAATATTGTGTGTGCCTCCCATCTGGATGTTTCTTGACCAGATTTTTGTTGTTTTATTTGTTCTGACACTATCAGAGATTAATATTTCAGGAGATAGAATATTCAAATTACCTTCCACCACCAGATTGTCCATTTGCAGGTTTCTTGCTATGATTCTCAAATTGCCTTTTATATTCCCTGACACTGCCACTGTATCACCCGCAATATAGACATCTTTTCTGGAATAGCCATTGAAATCAATATTCATCCCGAATAACACCACGTCTTCAAATGAAGTTCCTGTGAATTTTAATTTATTTCCGACAGCAAGGATATTATTTTTGAAATTATGTTTCATCTTGAGTTCTTTACCTGTCAGGAAATCCTCAAGGCCGAAGTCGGCTGGCACGTCTATTTCAGCGTGAAGCCGAACCGTAAGTAAAAAAAGAAAAAGAACGAAAATTTTCTTCATAGGTTTTTGATCATAGGTGTTTCATCACATCTGGGAAATTTCGGGCAATTTATACAGTCAAACCATATCTTATGAGGTAATTTCGTTTTCTCAACTTTGATAAACCCGAACTTCTCGAAAAATTCAGGAACATATGTGAGCACGAACATCTTTTTGATCCCTAATTTTTTTGCCTCCAGGATCAGTTTTTCAACAAGTTCTGTACCAAGCCCTTTTCTCTGTTTTTTATTTTTTATTGCAACAGATCGAATTTCACCCAGATTTTTCCATACGATTTTCAATGCACCACAGCCGATGATTTTTCCATTCGAATCGCAGATCACCCAGAAATTTCTCAGATTTTCGAAAACCTGGTTTATTGAAACGGGTAACATCCTGCCTTTTTGTGCCTGCTTGTTTATGAGATTTTTTATTTCGTAAACATCGTTCATTACCGCAGGTCTTATATCAATTTTCATCTATGATAACCCTCCTTCCTGAAATTCTAATTTTTTGTTCTGAAATCAGTTTTATGGCAAGAGGATATATTGTGTGCTCTTTTTCCTGTATTCTTTGGTGAAGGGTTTCCGGAGTGTCATCATCAAGTACAGGTACAACAGCTTGAAGAATTACAGGTCCTGTATCTATATCCTCTTCAACAAAATGCACCGTACAACCGGTAAATTTAACCCCGTAATCAATTGCCTGTTTCCACGCTTCCAGTCCGCGGAATGAGGGCAACAGTGAGGGGTGTATGTTGATAATTTTCCCCCTGTAATTATCAAAAAAGGCCTTTTTTATTACTCTCATAAATCCGGCAAGACAGACAAGTTCCACACCGTGTTCTCTGAGAGTTCTTACATATTTTTCTTCTTTTTCTGATTCCAGAAATGTTCTGTATCTTCCGGGTTCAATATATTCTGCACAAATTCCATTGGACCGGGCAATCTCAAGAGCAAATGCGTGCGGATTATCACTGATAACAACGCCGATGTTAACCTTCAGATAACCTGATTTTATATGTTCAATAATTGCATGAAGATTACTTCCTTTTCCGGATGCAAGAACTCCTATTGTAAGCATTTTTCGATCTCCTTTGCAAATTTGAGGATTTTTTTCAGCAATTCAGCAGAAACCTTTTTATTTTTTTTATCATTGCTGTAAATTTCACGAAATTTCTTTTTGACTCCTTCTTTTCTGTACCCTTCATAATAGAGGAGTTTTTTTACATGTTTTATTTTCTCAATATCTCTATCAGAATATATCCTTCTTCCTGAAGGGTCGCGTTGAATTTTCAGGAAAGAAAATTGAGTTTCCCAGTATCTCAGCACATGAGGAGCAACCCCTGTGATTTCAGAGACTTCTTTTATGCTATAATAGCGAAAACCATCATTCATCTTTTAATCGCCTTGTCATGAGTTTCTCGAGTTCAGCAGCTGGTTCAGCGTCTTCATTAACTATTCTGTAAATCGCAGAAGCAATCGGGGTTTCAACATTATTTGCTTGAGAAATTTTCATGATAGCTTTGGAGGCAGATATACCTTCAACAATCATTTTTGTACTGGAAAGAAATTCCTGTTTCTTTTTTCTGGCAACCGCCTGTCCGAAGCGATGATTTCTGCTGCTCGGACTGAATGATGTTGTTATTAAATCTCCAATGCCTGCAAGACCCCAGAATGTTTTTTCTCTTGCACCGAAAAGTTTCCCGAAGTTTTTCATTTCCTCAATGCTTCTGGTAAGATAAGAAGCCTTTGCGTTGTCTCCCAGGTTGAGCTCGTCAATAATTCCTGAACCTATTGCAATGACATTTTTGTACCCACCGCATATTTCAACTCCACAAACGTCGTCAGTCGTATAAAGCCTCATTGTTTTTGAAGAAAACATGCTTTGAAATTTTCTGGCTAGTTCTATATCATGAGAAGCGATGACTGCGGCAGTTGGTTTGCCGGCGGCAACTTCAGATGCAATTGTGGGTCCTGAAATAACTGCTGAACAACACTCCGGGATTTCACTATCCAATATTTCTGACATCCTCATTCCTGTTTCAGGTTCAAGTCCTTTTGTTGCGATAAGTACATTCTGTTTGCGATAATGCGGTTTAAGATATTTTACCGTATTTCTGAAATATTTTGATGGAACTACAATTATCAGTATTTCTGAACCTGAACTAACAGTTTGGATATCACTGGTGATAAATATTTTTTCAGGAATTGTGAAGTCTGGAAGGAAATCGCGGTTTTCTCTTGTTCTGTGGAGAATTTCAGCATATTCCGGGAATTTTTCCCAGAGGATAATCTGATATTTTTCAGAAAGCAGTATTGAAAGGGCTGTACCCCATCCGCCTGCACCGATTATTCCTATTTTTTCCATAAAAGAAATCTATTCTCGTTTCCCGCCAGAAGTCTTTTAATATTTTCTCTGTGGGTAGCGATTATCAAAAGACTTATTATGGTTCCTGCAATTATAAGCGTTATGTTTTTATGTAAAAACCACAGCATTACAGGTAATACAATCGCAGCTGTCATTGATGCGAGTGAAACGTATCCGGTGGCAACAAAAATTAAAATCCATGCAAGGAAAGAAATAATTGCTTCTGCTGGTATTATCGCAAGGATCACACCGAAACTGCAATTTACAGCTTTTCCTCCTTTGCCTTTGAGAAAAATTGAAAATTTGCTTCCAAGTATCGCGGCAAGACCCACTGAAAGCAGGATTACCTGATTTGAATTTTGTTGCTGGAAGTATTTCATCATGAAAATAGGTAAGGCACCTTTTGAAACATCCAGAACGAAAGTAAAAATTCCGGGTACTGGGCCCAGTACCCGGAATACATTGGTTGCTCCAATATTGCCGCTTCCTTTTGTTCTCAGGTCGACACCGTAGAAATGCTTACCTATCCAGTAGCCCCATACAAGACTACCGGATAAATACCCGAACACGATCCAGCATAGAATCGAGAACAAGGACACGGCTCATATGCCCGCAAACGTTATTTAATACCGAGAAGTTCCTTAGCTTTGTCAACGGCAGAACCGGCATCAGGCGCATAGCCATCTGCTCCTATTTCATCTGCATATGCCTGAGTAACCGGAGCTCCACCAATAATTACCTTTACCTTATCCTTGACACCTTCAGTTTTCAATTTTTCAATAACATCCTTCATGGCGGGCATTGTGGTTGTTAAAAGAGCAGAAAGTCCTATTAACTGAGCACCATTTTTTGCTGCTTCAACAAATTTTTCTTCGGGTACATCAATACCAAGATCCATAACCTCAAATCCGGCACCTTTCCACATCATTGATACAAGGTTTTTACCTATATCATGAAGGTCGCCTTTTACTGTTCCTATTGCGACTTTTGCCTGGGCTTTAATTCCTGCCTTTGCTATTTCTGGCTGGAGAATTGTCATAGCCTGATTCATTGCTCTTGCTGCTATCAGAACCTCAGGAACATAGAACTCATTATTTTTGAACTTTGTTCCCACCACATTCATTCCAGCAATAAGTCCTTCATTCAAAATTTTTTCAACTCCGATGTTTTCAGCAAGGGCTTTTGTAACCAGTTCAGTCGCCTTCTTTGCGTCTCCCCTGATAATAGCCTGCGCTATCTCATTCAACATGCTGCCTCCTTAATTTGAGAAAAATGGAAATTTTTTTTGTACAAAAATTTATACAGTAAATTAATATATTTGTCAAGTTTTACTATATGGGTGTAAAATAATTGGCATCCAGCAGGCGGTTAGCTCAGTCGGCAAGAGCGCTTCCCTTACAAGGAAGAGGTCGTGGGTTCGATTCCCTCACCGCCTAATTATTTTTCATTCTTTGCGATAATCAAACAGGAGGATTTTACAGCATCCTGATAAATGAAACTTTTATTTTTGACCTCACATCTAAATTAAAAAACAAGGAACAGGAGAGAAAAATGGAAAAAATCATAGGAATAGACCTTGGAACAAGTAATTCAGCAGCCGCAATAATGGAGGCGGGTAAAATTGTTGTTATTCCAAGCGCAGAAGGTACAACAATTGTTGGCGGAAAAGCTTTTCCATCATATGTTGCCTTTACAAAGGATGGGCAGATTCTTGTTGGAGAACCGGCCAGACGGCAGGCAGCAGTGAATCCAGAACGTACAATCTTTGCGGCGAAAAGAAAGATGGGTACTGATTTCAAATATACAATAGACGGAAAAACTTACACACCGCAGCAGATATCAGCATTTATTCTGCAAAAAATAAAGAAAGATGCTGAAAGTTTTCTCGGGTGTCCGATTACAAAGGCTGTGATAACCGTGCCGGCATATTTTAATGACAACCAGAGACAGGCAACAAAAGATGCAGGCACAATAGCTGGACTGGAAGTTGTCAGGTTGATTAACGAACCAACCGCCGCAGCATTTGCGTATGGTCTTGATAAACTCAATCAGGAACTCAAGATTATGCTTTTTGACTTTGGTGCTGGAACCCTTGATGTAACAATTATGGAAATGATGGGTGGTGGTGTTTTTAAGGTCCTTTCCACAAGTGGAGATACTCAGCTCGGTGGTACTGATATGGATCAGGATCTTGTTGATTTTATTGTAAAAGATTTCAAGATACAAACCGGGATAGATCTAACAAATGACAGAATGGCAATGCAGAGAATCAAGGAAGCAGCGGAGAAAGCGAAAATAGAACTTTCTTCAACCCTTGAAACTGAAATCAATCTGCCTTTTATAACCGCTAATGAAAAAGGGCCACAGCATCTTTCAATGAAGATCAGAAGATCTCAACTTGAAGAACTGGTGAGAGGCAGGATAGAGAGGTGTCGCGGTCCGATGGAACAGGCACTTCAGGATGCAAAACTTACACCGGCGCAGATCGACAAGATTATTCTTGTTGGAGGACCTACAAGAATGCCGGTGGTACAGAAATTTATCGAGGATTTCATGGGTAAAAAACCGGAAAGAGGTGTGGATCCGATGGAATGCGTTGCCACTGGTGCTGCTATTCAGGGTGCAGTACTTGCAGGTGAAGTTAAGGATAAGGATATTCTTTTGCTGGATGTAACGCCTCTTTCTCTCGGGGTTGAAACCCTCGGTGGAGTGTTTACTAAAATAATCGAGAGGAATACCACAATTCCCACAAAGAAAAGTCAGATTTTTACCACTGCTGCGGACAACCAGACATCTGTAGAAGTTCATGTATTGCAGGGAGAAAGACCGATGGCTGCGAATAATACAAGTCTCGGCAGATTTCATCTGGATGGTATTCCACCTGCACCAAGAGGTGTTCCTCAGATTGAGGTTACTTTTGATATCGATTCAAATGGTATCCTTTCTGTAACTGCAAAAGACCTTGCAACATCAAAGCAACAGTCAATAAGGATTACGGCTTCAAAGAAACTGACAAAGGAAGAAATAGACAGAATGGTCAAAGAATCCGAACAGTTTGCTGAACAGGACAGAAAGCAAAAAGAGCTTGTGGATTTGTGTAATCGTGCCGATGGGCTTGCTTACAGCGCTGAAAAAACATTAAAGGAACATGGAGATAAGATTCCTGCTGAAGAAAAAAATATGCTCAATGAAAAAATCTCATCTTTACGAAAAGCCATTGATTCAAAAAATGAATCTGAAATACAATCTCTGATGCAGGAGATTGAAAAAATATCTCACAGGATAGCTGAGATTCTCTATAAACAGACAGCGCAGTCAGCTGAATCAGGGAATCAGCAATCATCATCTCAGACATCAGAACCTCAACAAGAGCAGGGAGAAAAAAAGGTTGTTGATGCCGATTATAGAGAGGTTGATGGAAATAAGTGAAATAAATAAGGAAGTGGGTTGTAAGGGCGGTTTTTGTGACCGCCCTTTTTTATTGCTTCAATCGATAGTGATATAATAATTACAGTGATTTATAAAAAAGGGATTCATATGGTGACATATAAAAAAGCAGGAGTTGATGACCAGAAGGCAGAAGCACTTGTCAGATTTATAAAGGAGCGTGCAGCAAAATCTTTTCAAAGGAAAATGGCAGGAGATATTGGGTTTTTTGCAGGTTTTGTGCCTGTTCCAACCGGTGCGGGCAGGAGTTTCCTTGTTGGAGGCTGTGATGGTGTGGGTACCAAGATTCTTATTGCGAAGGCGCTTGAAAAATATGACACTATTGGCATAGATCTTGTGGCAATGAACTGTAATGACGTTGCGGTATGTGGAGCGACACCACTGTTGTTTCTTGACTATCTGGCTGTCGGTAAACTTAAGATTGAAAGAGAGAAAAAAATCCTTGAAGGCATAATTAAAGGATGTGAGATTGCCGGATGTGCGCTTATTGGTGGAGAAACCGCTCAAATGCCGGATGTTTATTCTGAGGATGATTTTGACCTTGCAGGTTTCTGTGTCGGGATCGTGGACAGGGATAAAATGATTGGTCCGGCAAAAGTGAAAGAGGGAGACATATTACTTGGAATCGGTTCAAATGGACTGCATTCCAATGGTTTTTCTCTGGTGAGAAAAGTATTTTTTCCCAAAAGGGGAATCAAGAGGATGCTCTTTGATTATAAAGCAGATCTTGGAAGATCCCTCGGAGAAGAATTTTTGCGTCCAACCTTCATTTATTCACCCCTGATAGTTGATCTGGTTAAACGAAATCTTATTCACGCAGCCGCTCATATTACCGGTGGTGGTATTCCTGGAAATCTTTCAAGAATTCTTCCTGAAAACATGGATGCCGAGGTTTACACTGATTCCTGGAATGTGCCCTGTGTGTTTCATATGATCCGGGAATCCGGAAGTATTAAAACCAGGGAAATGTTTAATGTTTTTAATATGGGAATTGGTTTAATCCTCAGTGTTTCATCACATAATAAGGAGAATATCAAATCAATTGCCCGGAAATTCGGATTCAGGGTTTTTCAAATTGGTGTTATATGCAGGGGTAAAGGCAGGGTTGTTTTAATTAAGAAGCCAGCATAAATGGCAAGCTGAAGAACCGAATTTTTAAAAACAGGGAGATGAAATGAGCGAGAAAAAAAATGTTATGTACAGGGTGCTTGCTCTTGGAATAGCCTCACTTTCACTTGCCGGGAAAAAGGGTAAGGAAATACTTGAAAGTCTTGAACAGGAGGCAAAAGAAAGAAATCTCGAAGAAAAAATCGAGAAACGTTTTTCTGGACTTATTGAAAAAGTGGAAAAGATGAAGGGGGTTCAGAAAGGGAAAATTGCTGATATATTTGGTGTTGCAACAAAGGAAGAAATAGAAAACATAAGAAAAGAAATAGAGAATTTGAAAAATGACAGACAATGAACATTCTTGGTGTAAGCAGGAAATATCGTCTTATAAATCGTGTACGTGTCGTTTTAAGGGTACTTATCAAACACGGCCTTGGTTATTTCATAGACAGAATTTTCAGAGAACCAAGTTTAAGGATACTCCGTTTTAACAGGTCGTCTATTTCCAGAGACGGAAAATATTTTACACCTGCTCAAAGACTCCGCTTTGTTCTTGAAGAACTCGGTCCAACGTATGTAAAAATCGGACAATTTTTCAGCACCAGAGCTGATATTCTTCCGGAAAACTTTCTTAATGAACTTTCCAAACTCCAGGACAATGTTTCTCCTTTTCCTTTTGAAGAAGTGAGAAAAATAATTGTTGAAGATCTTGGAAAAGATATAAATGAAATTTTTTTACAGTTTTCGGAAAAACCAATATTTTCAGCTTCTATAGGACAGGTTCATTCTGCGATTCTTATTTCAGGACAGCAGTGCGTTGTTAAAGTTCGCAGGCCTGGGGTTGAACAGACAATTTCTGATGATGTCAAGGTTCTTACAGAAATTTCAAAACTTGCGTCAAAACATATTCCTGAATTAAAACAGTGGAATATTTCTGGTTTACTTGAAGAGGTTGGGGAACATCTCAAAAGACAGATAGACTTTATCTATGAAGCTGGAATGATGGAGAAACTTAAAGGTTTTTATGAAAAGGCCGGTATTAAGGTGCCAGATGTATTCTGGGATTACACATCAAAGCGGATTCTCACAATGGAGCAAATAATAGGAATAAAAATATCGGATGTTCCTGCTAAAAGGCCTGATCTTTCTCAACATATTGTTAAGGGAATATTCGAAACGCTTTTCAAAACAGGTTATTTCCATGCAGATCTGCATCCCGGTAATATCCTGGTCACAGATAAAGGAGATCTGGCATTTGTTGACTTTGGTCTTGTCGGCTATTTTTCGTTTGAAAAAAGAAAACTGCTTGCCGGAATTGTATCAGGAATTTTAAAAGGAAACATAGCTGATGTTCTGCCGCACATAAGAAAACTTTTCGGGTTATCTTACAGGGTTCCCGAGAATTTTGAGAGGGATGTTGGTTTTATTGTTGATAAGTATGGTTCACTGCCTCTTAAAAATGTTCATCTGGCTGACATATTTTATGATTTGATGCGGATGGCAAGAAAAATGAATATCAGGCTTGATCCTGATGTGGGACTTCTTGCAAAAAACATTATGAATCTTGAAGCTATCTGCACCAGGCTTAACCCCTATGGAAGCATGTTTGATTTGAGTAAAACTTACTGGCAATCAACAATGGACAGAGGAATTTTTCAGCATATGTGGCTGGAGGAGATTAAAAATGTTATCACTTCATACAGGGATGTTATTCTGGAATTACCTGAAACATGGGAAGACCTTATAAGGATTAACAGAGAAAGGGTGGAAATAGAACAGAAAATTGCAAACCGTCTTGATAATTATACAAGAAGTCTTGACCACGCAGGTGCAAAAATCAGTTTTGCAATTATCGTTATGCCGATCTTAACCATTTTTATAATACTCGGGATCCAAAATCTGTCTGCTGGTGTTTTTATTTTTCTGGCTGTCGGCTTGATTATTCTTTTTACAATTTTATTCAGGATGATAACAGGAAGATATAATGAATGATTTCATTGATGAAGTAAAAATATGGGTGAAGGCTGGTGATGGTGGTTCAGGTTGCATTGCTTTTAGAAGAGAGAAATTTGTTCCAAAGGGCGGTCCTTCGGGTGGTGATGGAGGTGCAGGTGGTTCTGTTTATTTTAAGGCGTCAGGCAATGTAAAAACATTGCGTGAGTTCTATTATCACAGACATTTCAAAGCTGAAAACGGAAAGCCAGGAGAAGGTAATAATCGTACCGGTGCAGATGGTGATGACCTTGTTCTAACAGTGCCTCCAGGAACTGTTATAATTGAAGTTAGAGAAGGAGATAGAGGGGTTATCATAGCTGATCTGGATAAAGAAGGTGCAATGGTACTTGTTGCAAAGGGTGGTGCCGGCGGAAGAGGTAATGCAAGTTTTAAAAGTTCAGTAAATCAGGCTCCCAGAATTGCAACTCCGGGTAAACCGGGTGAGGAGAAATTCATAAAACTTGAACTCAAACTTATTGCAGAAGTTGGTATCATTGGATGTCCGAATGCCGGTAAATCAACACTTTTGTCAAAAATTTCAAACGCTAAACCAAAAATATCGGATTATCCTTTCACCACACTGAATCCGATTCTTGGTATGGTTGACCTTGGGAATGGAAGACAGTTTGTTGTTGCCGATATACCTGGCCTTATTGAGGGAGCCTCTGAAGGCGCAGGTCTTGGAATTAAATTTTTGAAACATATAGAAAGAACGAAAGTACTTGTACATCTTATTGACCTTTCCTTGCCTGATGTTGCGAAAAGATACTATAATATAAGAAATGAACTCGGTTGTTATGACCGGCTTCTTCTTGAAAAAAATGAGATTGTTGTCGGAACAAAATTGGATTTACCTGAAAGTAAAAGAAATATCCAGGAACTCAGAGACATCACTGAAAAATTTTTTCTGATATCCTGCATCACAAACGAAGGTATCAAACAATTGCTTGAAGAAATCTGGAAAGTTTTGAGAGATACTCATAGTTAAGGAATGGTTTTATGGAACAATTACTGAAGGAGCAGGGTGGTAAATTAAAGCAGTCTTTTGATGAAATAAAAAGAAGGATGAACTGGCAACAGCAGGAAGAAAGATTTGCTGCTCTTGAATATGAAAAAAATCAGAAGGGCTACTGGGACCCAAAAATAGATGGTGAGAAGATGAATGAATGGAATGACCTCCTTGAGAAACGAGAGAAAATTAACAGAATCGAAACAATGTTAGGTAATTTTTTTGCGATAGAGGAACTTCTGGAAGGACATCCTGATACTGAGCTTGAAAAAGAAGCCTCCATAATTCTCGATCGTCTTTCAGAAGAGATCGAAAATTTTAAACTGGAAATTTATTTTACAGATCCAGCAGACAAAAACAATGCAATAGTTACACTTCATGCGGGCGCGGGAGGTACAGAGGCCTGCGACTGGGTGAGCATGCTATTTCGAATGTATTCAAAATGGGCAGTGAAAAATAGTATAGGGGTTGAAGTTGTTGATTTTCTGCCAGGTGAAGAGGCTGGTTTGAAAAAGATTACCGCTGTTTTTTCTGGTAGATACGCCTATGGATATCTTAAAGGAGAAACAGGTGTTCACAGACTTGTTAGAATCTCTCCGTTTGATGCTAATAAACGAAGACATACAAGTTTTGCTGCTGTCAACGTAATTCCTGAAATAGAAAAGGATATAAAAATTGAAATAAAAGAAGAAGATATAGAATTTGAAACTTTTCGTTCAGGAGGAAAAGGCGGTCAGAACGTAAATAAAGTGGAAACAGCGGTGAGAATCAAACATATACCAACAGGCATTGTTGTTCAGTGTCAGAATGAAAGAAGCCAGTTTAAAAACAGAGAAATGGCAATGAAAATTTTGAGAAGTCGTCTTTACCAGATACAGCTTGAAAAAGAGAAGAAAAAAGAAGCTGAAAAATGGGACGCTCAAAAGGAAATTGCGTGGGGAAGTCAAATAAGGTCTTATGTTTTTTGTCCCTACACAATGGTAAAAGACCACAGAACACTTGTTGAAACCGGGAATGTTGAGTCAGTCATGGATGGTGAGTTAGACGTTTTCATTCAGGCTGAGATTGAATATTTTGCGACACAGGTAGATGCTAAATGAAAATATTAATCACTGCAGGACCAACAAGAGAATTTATTGATCCTGTGAGATTTATAAGCAATCCTGCAACAGGCACGCTCGGTTATTTGATGGCAAAAGAAGCAAAGAAAAAAGGTCATTCGGTTGTTCTTGTATCCGGACCCTGCAATCTGCCTTTAATAAAGGATATTAAAACACTATATGTCGAGTCAGCCTGTGAAATGAAAAATGCGGTGGAAAAGGAATTTTCATCTTCTGATGTTCTTGTTATGACTGCAGCGGTTTCAGACTGGCGTCCGGAAAAAAGATTTTCTCGAAAATTGAAAATTAAGAAACCATGGAAACTGAAACTTGTACCAAATCCGGATATTCTGAAATTTATTTCAAATAAGAAAAATGAAAAACAGATTGTTGTTGGATTTGCTCTTGAAAGTGAAAACATTATTGAAAATGCAAGAAAAAAAATGAAAGATAAAAAGCTTGATATGATTGTTGCTAATACGACTGCAAATTTTGGAAACAGGGTAAGAAGAGGGCAAATATTTATTCTTTATTCCAGTGGAGAGATAAAAGATGTATCAGATTACAGCAAAAAGAAGCTTGCTTCCCTTATTCTTAAGGAGGTTGAAAAACTATGTTATTCAGGGTGATTTTTTATAATAGAGGTTTGGCTTTATTTTCCATTTTTCTTTGTGTTAATGCTGGATTCTGCGGGGATGTTGTTAATAATCCTGAAATACTTTGTAATAGAACAACAGAAAGAATCATTATTGACGGAAAGATTGATGAATCCGCCTGGGGGACTGCCACAGAGATGAAAATGGTAAAAATTGTATCCCTGACTGAGCCGGTATCAACCACTATTGCTTATTGTCTTTATGATGAAAAATATCTTTATTTTGCTTTCATCTGTTTTGATAAGGACATCTGGGCGAAATATAGATTGCGTGATTCTCAACTGTGGCTTGAAGATGTGGTTGAAATTTTTATTAAAACTGATTCTTCAGATAATCCCTACTATGAATTCCAGGTTTCTCCGGCAAATACAGTGCTTGATGCGTATCTGGCAACAAGAGCGACCACAGGAAATATGTTCTTCAGATTCACAGAATGGAATTGCTCGGGCTTTAAGTCTGCAGTCAAAATTAAAGGTACATTGAATAAGTGGATTGATATGGATGAATTATGGACTGTTGAAGTTGCAATTCCTTTTAATAGCCTTCCATCTTTGAAAAAGTTTCCCTCAAAAAATGATAGGTGGTTATTCAATCTTGCAAGGTATGACTATTCAGTTTATCTTCATGATGGTTCTGAAGTTCTTACGGTTTCTCCCATAAAAAAATTTGATTTTCACAGGTATGAAGAGTGGTGCATTTTGAAATTTAATTAGGATTTAAATATTATGAAAAACTACGATTATTCTTCATCAGTTGAAAAAATTGCTCAGATAAATTCAGGGTTTGAACCTCAATATATGCCTGAAGAAAAAATCAGAATTGTTGAGGTTGGTGATTTCCCCAGTCTTGGTAAAATAGTTTCTCTCAGATTTATTGAATGGTGCCAGAAAAATCCTGAAGGTTTAATTTCTCTGCCAACAGGTAAAACTCCAGAGCATTTTATCCACTGGACGGCTTTCATTCTTGAAAACTGGACGAAAAAAGAAATAATGAAGATGTTTGAATCGTATGGAATCAATCCTGCGCACAAGCCTGATATGTCGGCATATATTTTCGTTCAGATTGATGAATTTTTCCCGATGAATCCTCAACATCAGAACAGTTTTTTCTGGTATATTAAAACATTCTATTTGAACAGATTGGGATTTGATGAAAAAAAAGCACTTTTAATCGATGCCTGGAAAACAGGTTGTGAACCGGGAATAAATCTTGGAATGCTTTTTCCTGACGGAAAAATTGACCTATCATTAAGATACAGACAGCCTGTTAATGAACGCGAAGAACTTCAGCAGAAGGCGATCCTTGATGCTGATAGGTATGCGATGGAGTATGAGCAGAAGATCAGGGAATATGGCGGTATCGGTTTTTTTCTTGGTGGCATAGGACCTGATGGGCATATTGGTTTTAATATAAGAGGGTCAGACCATTTCAGCACAACAAGGCTCGCACCGATCAACTATGAAACAGCGGCAGCAGCTGCAATAGATCTGGGAGGTATTGAGGTTTCAAGAGGTAAAATTGTAATGACTATTGGCCTTGATACAATAACTTTTAATCCTACAACAACTGCAATCATTATGGCGGCCGGAGAAAGCAAAGCAAATGTTGTTAGAGATGCTATCGTGAATGATCAGTCTCTTCTTTATCCGGCAACAGCTCTTGGCAAACTAAAAGGTGCCTGCTTTTATCTTACCGCAGGCGCAACAAAACTTCTTGTTGAAAGAACCATAAGAAAACTTGAAAAACAAGAGGTTCTTGTTGATGTTGATATAAAAAGAATTGTTGTTGACATAGCGGTTAAAAAAAATAAAACCCTGTCAGATTTATCTATTTCTGATTTTCTGCAGGATCAAAAGGGCAGTTTTATCATCAATAGAGGAATTGATGTTATTGAGGAAGCAAAATCCGTTTCTGAATTTTTTAAGGACAGAATAGAACGGGGTACAAAGGCACTTGAAAACATGACATTTTTGCATACAGGTCCACATCACGATGATATAATGCTGGGCTATATGCCTTATATTATTCATCTTGTCAGGACTCCTTTGAACAGGCATTATTTTGCAACACTTACAAGCGGTTTCACATCTGTTACAAATCAGTATGTGGTAAATCAACTTAAGAACCTTGAAAATTTTCTCCCAGCAGCAAAATTCAAACAATTGCTGCAGCAGGAATATTTCAATCCTGATGATAATATTATGAGGATAAGGGATGTGTATCTTTATCTTGATGGTGTTGCTGCAAACAGCGTGGATATTCAGAATGAAGCCGCGGCAAGAAGAATGATGAGAAACATTATTTCTATGATCGATTCGTATGATATATCGGTGATCAGAAGAAAAATTTCCTGGTTTTTCAACTATTTTGAAAATGCATATCCCGGGAAGAAAGATTTTGTTGATGTTCAGCTCCTGAAAGGAATGATAAGGGAATGGGAAGAAGAGCTTTTATGGGGACATCTTGGATTTGATTGCGAGCATATCATACATATGCGACTTCCTTTTTATACAGGAGATATTTTTACAGCGCAGCCAGATTTTGAAAAAGACATCATGCCGATTTTCAAACTTATTGAAAGAATCAAGCCGAATATAATAACCGTGGCAATGGATTCTGAGGCGAGCGGACCCGATACTCATTACAAGGTCCTTCAGGCTATGGCAGAAGCACTTGGTTTATATCTGAAAAAAAATCCAGATAGTGATATCCGTATATGGGGATACAGAAATGTCTGGTATAGATTTCATCCTGCCGAGGCGGATATTATTGTTCCTGTTTCCATGAATTCATTCGCGATAATGAAAAATGCATTCAACATCTGTTTTGGTTCACAGAGAAGTGCTTCTTTCCCCAGCTATGAGTATGACGGACCTTTCTGTGATCTCGCGCAGAAAATTATGGTGGAGCAATATACATATTTGAAGATATGTCTTGGACGGGATTTTTTCTATTCAAGTAAAATTCCAAGGCTCAGGGCAACAAGAGGTCTTGTTTTTCTGAGGGATATGGAACCTGAGGAGTTTTTTGCTGAAGCAAGAAATCTTAAGAAATTGACAGAAAGTATTTGAAAATATCAGGAGAAGGCAGGATGTGACCAGAAAACCGATTATTGGAATTATTGATGTGACAGCACATCTTTACAGAGAGAAGTTACCGGCTTTCATTGAAGAGATTGAAAAAAAGTATAGGGAAATTATTCAGAAAAGTTTTGTTTTTGCTGATATCATCAATTTTTCAATCGCTTATGAAAGACAGATGGTTGAGCATTGCTATGAAAGAATGATTCAGGCAGGCGTGGATGGAATTGTTATAATGTTTCCATCGTACAGTCCAAGCATGATTATTGCACCCGTTCTAAAAAAGAGTAAGCTTCCGATTTTATTGTGGAATACACAGCATCTTTTTGAAATAACCAGAAGTTTCTCTTCAAAAGATATGATGAATAACCACGGTATGCATGGGATTCAGGATCTCGCCTGTGTTCTGTTGAGAGAAAAAGTGCCTTTTTCGATCATAACGGGTCATCACTTACAGAAAGATACTCTATTGAACCTTGAAAATTGGTGTAAATGTGCGGTTGTTTACAGTGATTTAAAAAAATTGAAAGTTGGAAGGATTGGGGGAAAATTCAAAGATATGGGTGATTTTTCAATTCCTGATAGTACAGTAAAAGAATTTTTTGGTACGGAGATCATAGATATAGAAATGTCAGATCTGGATGAAGAAGCGAAAAATATACCAGTATGTGAAATTGAAAAAATAATGGAAGACGAAGAGGATAGATTTGTAATTGAAATTGATGCTGAAACACGTGAGAATTCAGCCCGTCTTGAGCGGGCTTTGAGAAATCTGATAAAAAAATATGAACTTGGAGCACTGGCGATAAATTTTATGGCATTTAGAGGCAAATCATTCTGTCGCGCAATTCCATTTTCTGTTATTTCTAAATTTATCAGTGAGGGTATGGGGTACGGTGGCGAAGGAGATGTTGTATGTGCAATAAGTGTCTGGATCTTTCAGAAACTTGCAGGTCAGGCAACTTTCACTGAGATGTTTACGACCGATTATAAAAACAACAGAATTTTTATGTCGCATATGGGAGAGAACAATCCCTTGATGGCAAAAAATCCCTCAGGAATAAGACTGGTTGAAAAAGATATGAGTATTACGCAGACGGGTACCAAAACAGGTATGTTTTTGTTTCAGATGAACCCTGGAGATGTAACTTTATTTAATCTGGCACCCTGTAAAGATGAAAAATTCAGTATTATCGTCACAACGGGCAGCATTGAGGATGAACAATTACTTCCAGAAATTAATGCACCGCATTTCCTTTTTCAGATTAAAAAAGATGTGAGAGAATTTTTAAATTCTTATAGTTATGCCGGTGGTACACATCATCTAGCGATGGCTTACGGAGATCATATCGAAATCCTCAGGATGTTTGCCCGCATATCCCAATCACAATTTGTAAAAATCTAAAGAATATGGAAAAAATTTTGTGTTTTGATAGCGGTACCACAAATACCAAGGTTTTTCTCTATTCAATGGATGGAAAAATTCTCCAGAGTGCATCAATAAAAACAGGCATCTCTTTTTCAGGTTCTCTTTTTGTTGAACAGGACTGCAATGATTGGGTTGCTGCAATAACAAAAGGAATATCAAAACTGAAACAGAAGTCATCAGTAATTGGTGTGTCCGGCAGTTTTCAGGGTGGAACATTTGTGTTGCTGGATAAAAATCTTCTTCCACTCAGACCTGCAATAACATGGCTTGATAACAGGGCAATACATGTTGCACACGATCTTGTGCGCAATTTTGGAGAGGATTTTTTTTATAAGAAGACAGGATATGTGCCCGGTGGATGGTCCTGTGTGGCGATATTGAGATGGCTGAAAAAGAATGAACCCGAAATTTTCAGAAAAACTGCTCGGATTTCTTTTGTTGCGGATTATGTGAATCATTTTCTGACCGGCAATTTTGTCCTGGACCATACCAGCGCAGCAATTACCAATCTTTACAATTTAAAAAAGAGACAGTGGGATTCTGAACTGCTGGAGATAGCGGGAATAAGTAACCAGATGCTGCCAGAAATTGTGGAAGCAGATACGGTCACAGGAAATCTGAAAGAAAATGTTGCCGGTTCAACAGGTTTGAAATCTGGAATTCCTGTTCTTGCCGGTGGGCATGATCAGTATTGCGCAAGCCTTGGTGCCGGCGCTGCGGAGAAGGGTAAAATTCTTGTTTCCTGTGGAACCGCATGGGTCTTGCTTGTTACCACTGAATCCATTGTTTTTGATGATAATAGACAGCTTTCGCCTGGTCCTCATCTAAAACAGAATATATATGGTCTCATGGCTGCTATCAGTAATGGTGGTGTTGTTTATGAATGGGGTCAGAAAACCTTCAGGCAGAAATTTCTTCCTTCCGATAAACCATCTGGGATTATTGTAATACCTGAATTTAATATCGGAAGAGGAAGCATCTGCGGGTTGAGTTTATCGACAAAAGCTTCTGAAATAATGCAGGCAATTGTGGAATCCCTCTGTTTTCAGGTTCGTGAAAGGCTTGAAAAAACAGAAAAAATTTTGCCGGAAGGAGAAAAAATAAATCACATTGTAATGATAGGTGGTGCTGCAAAAAATTCTTTTCTCTCTCAGTTGCTTGCAAATATTACCGGAAAGTCTGTTTTTGTTCCTGAAATAAATGAAGCTGCCGGTGCAGGTGCTATGAAACTTTTCTGGCGTTCATTCTCATTGAGGGAAAGTCTTTCAGGCAATCTTTTTCAGGCCGATGAAAATTTACTTCAATGCTATACTGAAATGTACGAAAGGTATTCTGAATTAAAAAAATATGCCTGAGTTGAATCATAAAAAACTTTTATGAAATAATTCTTTTTTCCCATTCAAGTATAAATTTTTTAAAATCCTTTCCTATTCGATATCCTCCTGTTTTCATGTTTGAATATATAATTCTATGACAGGGAATCGCTATGAGATTTTTGTTTTCATTCAGAATTTTTCCAACTGTTCTCGGGTTGATACCACCAGACTTAACAGCAATTTTTTTGTATGTGGAAGTGCTGCCAAAAGGAACAAGACATACCTGTTTTAATACGAGTTTTTCTGTTTTGTTTATGCGGGACATTTTCAGCTATTTGCCATATTATGTTATTTATGATAGTATTTTCTGTTAGCTTTTTCAATAGAGAATCAGAATATATTAAAATGGATATTTTGAAAGAACTTAAATTCAACAGAGATGGCCTTATACCTGCCATTGTACAGGATACAGGGGGCAGGGTACTTATGCTTGGTTATATGAACGTTGAAAGTATAAAAAGGTCCATAGAGACAGGTACTGTACACTTCTGGAGCAGAAGTAGGAAAAAACTGTGGAAAAAAGGAGAGACATCAGGTCATATCCAGAAAATCCGTGAAATAAGGGTTGACTGTGATCAGGATGCGCTTCTGTTGATAGTTGAACAGGTGTGTGGATGCTGTCACGAAGGTTATTTTTCCTGCTTCTGGAGAAGGATCGATGGAAATGAATTGAAGGTTGTTGATGAAAGAATATTTAACCCTGAAAAGGTGTACAAATGATGCGTAAACATTATATAAAGGTGGGTTTCATAGTTGCAGTCATAGCCTACTGCATATGGCAAATTTATCCGCTTGATAAAAAAATTAAAAGAGGACTTGATCTTCAGGGAGGGGTTCATATTGTACTGGAGGTTGAGCAGCCACCCGAAGGCGAAAAATCAATGTCTGATGTTACTCAGAGAGCACTGGAAATTATAAGAAACAGAGTTGATGGGCTCGGTGTGAGTGAACCTGTTATCCAGAAAGAGGGTGTTAATCGGATTATCGTGGATCTGCCCGGTATAAAAGATACACAACGGGCAATTGACATTATAGGAAAAACCGCACTTCTTGAATTTCGCCTGGTTGAAGAGGATTCCAGGAAACTTACAGATGCTTTAAAAGGAGAAAGCGAAATACTGAGGGATTATGAGGTTCTTTACATGCACCAAAAAGATGAACGAGGGATTACAAGAGAAACAAGTCCAATCCTTGTTAAGAGACAACCAGAACTTACAGGTGCTGGATTAAGTGATGCCTTTGTCGGATACGGGAATTCCGGTTTTCCTGAGGTCAATTTTGTTCTCAATAAAGAAGGTGCCGGTAAGTTTGCAACTGTTACAGGTGAAAATATCGGTAGAAGACTTGCCATTGTTCTTGATGGCGTGGTGAAATCCGCACCTGTAATAAGAGATAGAATTCCTGATGGTAGAGGTCAGATATCAGGCGATTTTACAATGACAGAAGCTAAGGAACTCGTAATTGTGTTGCGTGCCGGTGCTCTTCCCGCGAAAGTCAATATCATATATCAACAGATTGTGGGTCCAACCCTTGGAAGAGAATATATTGAAAAATCGTTAAAAGCGGCTCTGTATGGAATCATTGTGGTTGTGATTTTCATGATTGTTTATTACTATATTTTCGGTTTACTTGCAGATCTTGCAATGGCAATAAACCTTTTAATCCTGCTTTCCTTTATGGCAATGTTCAAAGGCGTGTTAACTCTTCCGGGTATTGCCGGGATTGCTTTAACCTGCGGTATGGCTGTTGACGCAAACATACTGATTTTTGAAAGGATAAGAGAGGAACTCCGCCAGGGGAAGTCAGCAAAGGCAGCCATAGAATCCGGTTATCATCGTGCGTGGTCCGCAATACTTGACTCAAACATTACCACAATCATAACAGGATCAATACTTTTCTTTCTCGGAGAGGGTTCTGTGAAAGGTTTTGGTTTGACACTTTCTGTCGGTATTATTGCAAACCTTTTTACAGCGGTGTTTGCGACGAAAGCGATTGTAGATTTTATTGTTGCCAATCGAAGTCTTGAAAAGATAAGGATATAAAATGGAGCTTATAAAAAATCCACACTTTGATTTTATAGGGAAAAGAAGATGGGCTTATCTGTTTTCTTTTGTTTTGATTCTGGTTGGTATGATAATTTTTGGTATTAGAGGAAAAGCGAACTTTGGGATCGATTTTATTGGCGGGGATATGATTCAGATTAAACTTACTTCACAGAGTTCTGTTGCGATGGTGAGAAATCAATTGAAAAATCTTGGAATATCCGAGATAACTGTTCAGGAAATTGGAACTCAACGAAATGAATTTATAATTAAGTCGCCTCCCAATACTTCAGACAGGATACTTTCAGCTATTGAGTCAGGTTTTGGAAAAGAGAATATTCAGGTAGAAGCAAAATCCGTGATATCGCCTTCAATGAGTGTGACATTGAGGAAAAGAGCGCTGATAGCGTTTTTTACAGGACTGATAGGAATTTTGCTCTATCTTACAATAAGGTTTGAATTCCATTTTGCTGTGTGCGCCACAATCGCAATTTTTCATGATCTGCTGGTAGTTATTGCTATTCTTGCAATATCAAAAAGGATTATAGATAGCACAATCATAGCTGCGCTTCTTACAATTGCAGGTTATTCTGTTAATGATACCATTGTTATTTTTGACCGAATCAGGGAAAATCTGAGAAAGACCCATTCTAAAAATTATCCTGAATTGTTCAATCAATCAATTAATGAAACCTTAAGCAGAACAATTCTAACTGTTTTAACCGTGATATTTGTTGATTTGCTTCTGTTAATTTTTGGTGGAGAACCGCTCAAAAATTTTGCGTATACGCTTCTATTTGGATTTTTCTTTGGAACTTATTCCTCGATATTCATTGCTTCTGCTATTCTTATTGATTGGCAGAAAAAGTTTGCTTTAAGATTCAGGTTATGAGGTTGACAGGCGGTTTTCTCAGGGGCAGGGTTTTATTTTACAGGAAAACATCAGGTTTAAGACCAACTCGAAATATTGTGCGTGAAGCAGTTTTTGATATGATTTGCAATTACATCAAGGATAGTCGTGTACTTGAGATTTTTGCAGGGACAGGAGCTTTAGGTTTTGAGGCACTGAGCCGTGGAGCAAGATCAGTAATATTTGTTGATAATTCCTTACTTGCTGTAAATCTTATTAAAAAAAATGCGAGGATACTGAATCTGGAAGATAGTATCAAAGTGATGAGAATGGATGTTAAATCAGCTCTTAAAAAACTTCATACTGCAGGTTGCAGGTTTGATATCATATTTTCAGATCCTCCTTATGAGTTCAATCTGTCAGGATTGAAAAAAGTTTTTTCAGGATCATATGAAATTCTTGCAGATAGTGGTCTTTTTATCATTGAAACAGGAAAGACCATTAATGTTTCTGAAACCTCAATGATTTCTGGTTTCAGATTGATAAAGGAAAAGATCTATGGTTCAGCGAGAATACAGATTTATAAAAAGGAAGGAACGGCTGGCAGTATATCCGGGTAGTTTTGATCCCGTGACCAATGGCCACATTGATATCATTGAGAGAAGTTTGAAATTCATTGATATCCTGATAGTGAGTGTGACACATCATCCGGCAAAGAAACCTCTGTTTTCTTTCAGAGAACGGATGGATATGCTCAGGGGTATTTTTGGAAACAGACAGGACATTATTATTGATTATTTTGATGGATTGCTTGTTGACTATCTTGAAAAAAAGGGGATATATCTTGTAATTCGAGGATTGAGAGCCGTTTCAGATTTTGACTATGAGTTTCAGATGGTTCTGACCAACAGAAAACTTCTTCCCAGGATCGAGACAATTTTTCTTACACCAAGGGAGGAATATCTTTATTTGAGTTCTTCTGCAGTTAAGGAGATTGCAAAATTGAATGGTCCGGTTGAAAAATTTGTACCGGAACTTGTTGCGAAAAAATTGAGAGAAAAGAATCAGTCCAGATAATAACAAGGAGAATGAATGACCACTTCAAGACGTCATAGTAATAGCAGAAGGGATGCCAGAAGAAAAAATAATAAGAGGGTTTTACTTCCGGGTCTTGTACCATGTTCAAACTGCGGTGCAATGAAACTACCACACAGGGTTTGTATGGAATGTGGTTATTACAATGGTAAACTTGTCATAGCAAAAAAGATCAAAGAGAAACAACCCAAAAAATAATGGTCAGAATCGCTATTGATGGTATGGGCGGGGATCATGCTCCTGCGGCGGTTATCAGGGGAATTCGTATATTTGTGGAAAACAATAAGGACGGGGCAGAAATTACCTGCGTCTGTCCGGAAGAGAAGCTGAAGCAAACTGAAAGGTATGATGATATTCCCGGTTTTAAACTGGTTTATTGTGATGGTTACATACCGATGGATACGAAATTATCCCTTGCTATTTTTAGAAACAAAGATACCACAATGCACAAGGTTATCCAGATGCTCAAAAACAGGCAGGTTGATGTTGCATTCAGTGCGGGCAATACCGCTCTTTTTGTGTCAATCGCAATTGCTGAACTCGGCCTCATTGAAGGCATAGACAGACCTGCAATATGCGTGCACCTGCCAAATTTGAAAGATCGAATTACTCTTTTCCTTGATGTTGGAGCTAATGTTTCATCTAAACCGATTAACCTTTATCAGTATGCGATCATGGGAAATCTTTATGCGAAATATGTTCTTGGAATAGAAAATCCATCCACAGGTCTTTTGAATATTGGTGAAGAACCCGGTAAGGGCGACGAAATCAGACAGATTGTTTATAAGAAGCTTTCCGAGAAAAATGAAATAAATTTTATTGGTAATATAGAAGGGCATGAGCTGTTTACAGGTAAGGCGGATGTCATTATTACTGATGGTTTCTCAGGGAATATTGTTCTTAAGGTTTGTGAGGGAATTGGCAGGGCTTTCAAAAACATAATGTTTCGGGAAATAAACAGGTCAGTTGCAGGTAAGATTGGCTTTTTGATCGCAAAAGGTTCCATCAGAAGGTACACAAGAAAAACCGATTATGCTGACTATGGGGGTGGTGTTTTGCTCGGTGTTGATGGAATAGTGATTATAGGTCATGGTAGATCATCTCCGCGAGCTATATGTAATGCTCTTCAGCTCGGAGAGAAAATTACAAACAGTTCATTTATTGAAAAACTGAAGGGACAGAGGGAAAAATGGGTTCAAACATTATAGGTGTTGGATCTTATGTTCCAGAAAAGATTTTAACAAATGCTGATCTTGAAAAAATGGTTGATACATCAGATGAGTGGATCATAACAAGGACCGGCATAAAAGAGAGAAGAATATGTCCTCCGGAAAAAGCCACTTCTGACCTTGGTACTGAGGCTGCCAGAAGGGCAATCGAGGATGCAGGCATTGATTCAAGTCAGATTGATATGATTATCTGCGCAACAATAACCGCAGATATGATATTTCCATCCACGGCCTGTATCATCCAGAATAATCTTGGGATAGAAAATGTTCCATGTTTTGATCTTTCAGCTGCCTGTTCCGGTTTCATTTATGGGCTTGAAGTTGCAAGAAATCTGGTTAATGGGGGCAGATACAATAAAATACTTGTTGTTGCTGCTGAATGCATGAGCAGGGTTACTGATTATACTGACCGGTCAACATGTGTTTTGCTTGGAGATGGAGCCGCTGCAGCGATAATTTCAAAAACAGAAGATAGTACGGGGATTCTTGATACCTATCTTGGAGCTTCAGGTAAATATGGAAATCTTCTTTATGTTCCAGCGGGTGGTTCGAGAATGCCTGCCACGCATGAAACCGTTGAAAAAAGGATGCATTTTATGAGAATGGAGGGTTCAGCCCTTTTTAGAATCGCAGTAAATGCAATGGGAGAATCGGTGAAGAACATACTTGATAGAAATGGAATTAAGGTGCAGGATATTTCACTTGTTATTCCGCACCAGGCAAATATTCGTATTATTCAGGGTGTTGCAAAGATGATAGATGTTTCCATGGACAGGGTGTTTCTTAATATTGAGAAATATGGAAATATGTCAGCGGCTTCTGTTGGTGTGGCTCTTGATGAAGCGGTAAAAACGAAAAAAATTAAAAAAGGCGATCTTATATGTATGGTTTCATTTGGAGCCGGTCTTACATGGGCAGCAAATCTTATAAGATGGGGTAAAAATGGTTGAGAAAAGAATTGGTGTGGTTTTTCCGGGACAGGGCTCACAGTACGTGGGAATGGGAAAACAGTTTTATGAAAATTATGAAATGGTGAGAAAAATATTTGAAACCGGGAGCAAAATTTGTGGGTTTGATATTGCGAATTTTTGTTTCAATGGACCAATTGAAAAACTCACAGAAACCGAGATATGCCAGGTTTGTGTATTTGCGGTAAATTTTGCTTGCTGGAAGGTTTTTCAGCAGGAGTTTTCAAAGGTACCTTCATTTGCGGCAGGGCACAGTTTGGGTGAATACAGTGCATTTACATGCGCTGAGGCTTTTTCCCTTGAAGATGCATTTGTTCTTGTTACGAAAAGAGCAAAGTTCATGAAAGATGCAACGATAAAGAATCCTGGAACAATGGTTGCTGTACTCGGAAAAACGTTTGATGAGGTCAAGACTATAACAAATTTGTATGATGGTATTTACATTTCAAATATAAACGGCCCAGGACAGATTGTGGTGGGTGGATCTAAGGATACTGTTAAATCTTTTATTCAGTGGTGTGAATCAAACAGGGTTAAGAATATTCCCTTGAATGTATCAGGAGCATTTCACACCCCGCTGATGCAATCTGCCGCAGAATTTCTTGCAGAAGAAATTGACAGAATGAATGTTTCAGATTGTGTGTTTCCTGTTTATGCAAACTGCAACGGAGAACCTGTTTTAAAAGCGTCTGATGTGAAACGGGTTCTGAAAGAACAGATTGTATCTTCTGTGCAGTGGACCAAAACGATTGAGTCAGTGAAAGCCGGCGTGAATTTTATTTTTGAGCTTGGTCCCAAAAAAGTCCTCTCTGGACTGATTAAAAAAATTTCACCGGAAACAAATGTTGCCAGTATTGAAGATATGGCTTCACTTGAGCAAGCAAAAGAAATTATGAAGTTAATAACTTCAAATCAGGAGGAATGATGGGCGAATTCAATGACAGAGTTGTGATTATAACTGGTGCTGCCGGTGGCATAGGAAGAGCAATGGCTGAAAAATTTGGCAGGGAAGGTGCAAATCTTGTATTGTGGGATGTTGTGAAACCTGATTCAGTTAAGGAATCACTCAAAATCAACGGACAGATTATCAGTGACGAGGTTGATATAACAAAAAGTGCCAGTATAGAAGAAGCATTGAAAAAGGTACTATCGGAATTCAAAAGAGTTGATGTTCTGGTTAATAATGCGGGTATCACAAGAGATGCTTTGATCCTGCGTATGAAGGAAGAGGATTGGGATAGGGTTATTGAGGTAAATTTGAAGGGATCCTTTTTGTGTAGTAAAATTACTGCCCAGGCCATGTGGCCTCAAAAGTCTGGAAGAATTGTTAATATAGCTTCAGTTATAGGACAGATAGGTAATATAGGACAGGTAAACTACTCTGCTTCAAAGGCGGGGATGATTGCGATGACAAAAACATGTGCGAGGGAATTTGCGAGATTCGGTGTTACTGTTAACGCTGTGGCGCCGGGTTATATTCAAACTCCAATGACCGAAAAAATCCCTGAAAAAATAAAAAATCAGGTACTTGAAAAGATTCCTCTGGGTAAGTTTGGTACACCTGACGATGTTGCAGAACTTGTTATGTTCCTTGCCTCAGATAGAGCATCGTATATTACAGGACAGGTTTTTCGCGTTGATGGTGGATTGGTAATGTGAAGAATTTATTGCAAACACGGGGAGGTTAAATGGAAAGAAGTGAGATTGAAAAAAAGGTAAAGAGTATTGTTATGGAAAAACTTCAGGTTGAGGAAAGTGCTGTTGTTGAAAATGCTTCTTTTGTTGATGATCTTGGAGCAGATTCCCTCGATACAGTTGAGCTGGTTATGGATTTTGAGGAGAAGTTTGGTGTGGAAATTCCTGATGAGGATGCAGAAAAAATCAGAACAGTCGGAGACACGATAAAGTATCTTGAAGAAAAAACAAAAGATAAACAGTAATGAAAGAGACAAGAGATGTTGTTATAACAGGAATGGGACTGGTTACACCTGTTGGCAATAATCTTCCATCAACCTGGAAGAATCTTTGCGAAGGCAAAAGTGGGGTGGGTCTGATTACAGATTTTGACGCTTCGGGTTTTTCAACAAAAATTGCCGCTGAAGTAAAGGATTTCACACTTGATGTGATAGATAAAAAAATTGCAAGAAGAATGGACAGGTTTGTTCAGTTTGCGATAAAAGCCGCTCATGAAGCTATTTCAGACAGTGGGATTTCTTTTGAAAACGAGGATAAGGACAGAATAGGAGTGATAATAGGTGCTGGTATTGGTGGACTCAGGATTATAGAACAACAGCATTCTTCTCTGCTTAACGCAGGTCCTTCAAAAGTTTCGCCTTTATTGATACCAATGCTTATTCCGGATATGGCGGCAGGACAGGTGGCGATAACTTTTGGATTGAAAGGACCTAATTTTGCCACAGTCAGTGCCTGCGCTTCCGGCGCACATGCGATATCTGTTGCATGTGAACTTGTTCGCACAGGCAAGATGGATGTTGTAATTACGGGTGGAACAGAATCATGCATAACGCCTCTTGGACTTGCCGGATTCTGTTCAATGAAAGCATTGTCAGAAAGAAATGACGAACCAGAGAAAGCAAGTCGTCCCTTTGACGCGAACAGGGATGGATTTGTAATGGGGGAGGGTAGCGGTATTGTTGTTATGGAAAGTCTGGAACATGCAATGGCAAGGGGAGCCCGTATTTATGCAAAAATGGCAGGATACGGTATGAGCTGTGATGCTTACCATATAACCGCACCTGATCCGTCAGGTACAGGTCCTTTTCTCTGCATGAAATTCGCACTTGAAGATGCCGGTATACTGCCAGAACAGGTGAAATATATTAATGCGCATGGAACATCCACCCAACTGAATGATAGAAGTGAAACCCTTGCCATAAAAAAGGTTCTGGGAGAACATGCGTACAGGGTTCCGATCAGTTCAAACAAGTCAATGTTAGGTCATCTTCTTGGCGCTACTGGTGCTGTTGAATTTATCAACACAATACTTACAATGTATTATGGTATTGTTCCTCCAACCATAAATTATGAAGTGCCAGATCCTGAATGTGACCTTGACTATGTTCCGAATGTTGCAAGGAAATGTGATATTGAATATTCACTGTCAAATTCATTTGGTTTCGGAGGACACAATATCTGTCTCTGTGTTCAAAAATATAAAAAGGATTGATAAATGGATTATCTTTTAACAGAAGAACAAAAAATGATTCAATCTCTGGCCCGTGAGATTGCTGAAGAAAAGATAAAACCCAAAAGGGCATATTACGATGAAACAGAAGAATTTCCCTGGGAAATTGTGAAAATACTTGCTCAGTCTGATCTTTTCGGGATTTACATTGAGGAAAAATACGGCGGAATGGGTTTTGGAATTTTTGAGTTATGTCTTGCCATAGAGGAACTGAGCAGAGTTTGCGGTGGTATTTCTCTTTCACTTGCGGCTTCTGCGTTAGGTACTTTCCCCATAGTGTTATTTGGAAATGAAAACCAGAAACAGAAGTATCTCCCTCCACTTGCGAAAGGCGAAAAAATTGCTGCTTTTGGCTTAACCGAACCAGAAGCAGGAAGTGACGCCGGTTCTATAAGAACTCAGGCAAGAAAACAGGGCGACTATTATATTTTAAATGGAACGAAACAATGGATTACGAATGGAGGAGAGGCTGAAATTTATACGGTTATTGCGATAACAGATCCAAAGAAAGGGGCCAGAGGCGCATCTGCTTTTATAGTTGAAAAAGGTATGGATGGTTTCACTTTTGGGAAAAAGGAAAAGAAACTTGGAATAAGGGCATCAGCGACAAGAGAACTCATATTTACTGATTGCAGGGTACCTGTTGAAAATCTTCTCGGCAAAGAGGGTATGGGTTTTATTGTGGCGATGAAAACCTTTGATGCAACAAGACCTGGCGTTGCGGCGCAGGCTCTCGGAATAGCGCAGGGTGCTTTTGAAGCGGCGCTTGAATATGCTCATAAAAGATATCAATTTGGTCAGCCAATATCATCCTTCCAGGCAGTTCAGCATATGCTTGCAGATATGGCAACTCAAATTGAAGCAGCGCGTGCTCTTACATACGCAACAGCAAGAATGATAGATTGCGGAAAATCTTCAGGTTCTAAAGAATCAGCGATGGCGAAATTGCTTGCTTCTGATGTTGCCATGAAGGTTACAGTGGATGCTGTTCAGATTTTCGGCGGTTATGGATACATGCGGGACTATCCTGTAGAGAAAATGATGAGAGATGCAAAAATAACTCAGATCTATGAAGGTACAAATCAGATACAGAGGAATGTTATTGCTCTTGAATTGATCAGGGAACTTTCTCGCAGGAAAATATGAAGTGAAATTTGTATTTGACAAAGACGCCACTGAGAGACTTGATAAGTTTCTGGCAGAAAACCTTACCGGTGTTTCAAGAGAGTTTTGCAAAAAATTGATAGAAAATCATTATGTCTCAGTAAATCAAAATTTCGTTACAGTTCCTTCCTGCAGACTTCAAAAGGGCGATGTGATTGAAATACAGGGAACTTTTGAAAAACCATCCATTAAGCTTGCGCCCGAAAAGGGAAATCTGGAAATTCTCTATGAGGACAGGCATATAATAGTTGTTAACAAGCCAGCAGGTATAATGACGCACCCTGTTTCAGGACAAACCAGGGGAACCCTTTTGAACCTCGTACTCGGGCATACAAAGGTTTCTTCAACAGGACTGCCGCTGAGACCCGGCGTTGTACATCGTCTTGATAGGGATACCTCCGGATGTATCATTTTTGCAAAGACAGATTCTGCTCATCTTGATATCGTGAATCAGTTCAGGGACAGACTTGTGAAGAAGGTTTACAGAACAGTTGTTGAGGGTTTTTTCCCTGATGGGATGGATGAAATTTCACTGCCTCTTTACAGCACAAGAAATGATCTGACAAAAGTTTCTGTAAGATTTTCTGGTAAAAAATCAATTACGAAGTTCAGAATACTTAAAAAAGCAGGAAATACCACATATCTTGAAGTTATGCCTGTTACAGGCAGGACACATCAAATCAGGGTGAGTCTTTCATTTTTAGGTCATCCAGTACTTGGAGACAAAAAATACGGTAGACAGAGTATTCTTATTGGCAGACAGGCGCTTCATGCTTTTTCCATTTCGTTTTTACACCCTGAAACAAAAAGATTGCTTCATTTTACTGCAGGGATGCCTGAAGATTTTATTGATTTATTGAAGAAACTTGGAATGGAGGATGCAATTTAATTGACCCTGGAATCGCACTTGTTTATAATGGATAAAATGGAGATTTTTAACATCGCAACCAGTTTTTCACAATGAAAGAATACAAACTCAAGCAGTCCTGTCGTTTTTTCTTACCTGATAGACCATGCGTTTTTCATAAGAACGAAGGATTAATGTGCGAAAATTGCGACAGATATGAGCGTGCGGATTTCAAAATTCTAATAATCAAGCTTGGAGCTTTAGGGGATGTGTTGAGGACCACCGCACTGTGTGAACCGCTGAAATCATTATATCCGGAGAGTAAAATCTTCTGGATTGCAGACGATAATGTTGTGGGGGTACTTCAGGGTAATAGTTTTGTTGACAGAGTTATCCATAAATCCCGTGCTCTGGCTTTTATTTCGCATATTGGGTTCGATTTAGCTATAAACCTTGATTTAGATGACGATGCTTTAATCCTTGCAGGACTTGCGAAAGCAAAGAAGAAAAAGGGATTCTGGTTTGATTCAGATGGTCTTGTTTGCTGTTCTTCTCATTCAGCACAACAGTATTTATTGTTGAGTCATGATGATAAATTGAAGAAGGAAAATAAAAAAACATACCAGGCATTTATCGCGGAAATAGCTGAAGTGCCTTATTATGGGAAAATAATAGTGCCAATTTCTGATGCTTCAAGAAAAAATGCAAAATCTTTCTTCGAAAGGAATAATCTTATGGGGAAAAAGGTGCTTGGTGCGGTTGTTGGCACAGGAAATAGATGGATTACAAAAAGATGGCCTGAGAAACATTTCATAAAACTTTTTTCATTGCTTGATGATTTTGAAATTGTAGTTTTTGGGGGTAGCGAAGAGAAGGATCTGTTAAGATTGATTGTTGAGAAAAGTGAAAGAAAACTGATAAACGCCGGGCATTCAAATTCAATAGACTATTTTTTTGGATTGCTTGATCTCTGCGATGTCATCGTTTGTTGTGATACCTTTGCACTCCATGCTTCGGCCGGGCTCGGTAAAAAAACCGTTGCTTTATTCGGTCCAACTTCTGCTGATGAAATTGAAATTTATGGTGCTGGAGAAAAAATTATCAGTGATGTTTCCTGTGCGTGCTGTTATAATAGAGTTTGTTCAATCACTCCAAATTGTATGGAACTCATCACTCCAGAAACAGTTGCAAAATCCATCAGGAGATTAGCCGGTGGGAAATAAGAAAGTAGCGGTGATAATACCAACATATAACGAAAAAGATAATATTGTTCCACTTGTAAAACATATAATAAACTTACCACTTGATATACATGTGATAGTTGTTGACGACAATTCTCCTGACGGAACGGGTTATATTGCAATGAAACACTTTCAGGATGATCCCCGTGTGGATGTTTTTATTCGAAAAGATAGGAAAGGAAGGGGATATGCTGGAAGATTCGGATATAAAATTGCAATTGAAAAAAAATATGACATCATAGGCGAAATGGATGGGGATTTTTCTCATTCCCCGGAATTTATTCCGGATCTTTTGAGTTGTCTTGAAAATGCTGATGTGGCTTCAGGATCAAGATTTCTTTCAGGTGGGAAAAGTTTAAGACAGGATATAATACGAGAAATCATCACGCGTTGCGCAAGGATTTACCTGCGGTGTGTTCTGGGTATCAGACTTACTGATCCAACCTCTGGTTTCAGATTTTTCAGGTTATCCACACTTTCAGAAATATATCCTGCATTAAAGGCGAAAGATGCTTTTATCGTTGCAGAAGTTTTTTACCATATTTTCAGAAAAAATTTCAGGGTAAAGGAGTTTCCCATTGTTTTTCATAAAAGAAAATATGGAAGCTCAAAGTTAAAATTTTTCACACTTCTAACCTATCTTTACAGGGTAATATTACTGAGAACAGGTTTTTTTAATGGATGAAAGAAAATATACAAACTATCTATTTTTGATTTTCGGCGTTTCTTTTTTAATCAGACTTTTCATAGCATCCTTTTACGGGTTAACCGGTGATGAGGCTCATTATTATCAGTATGCTGTTCATCCCTCATTTTCATATTTTGACCATCCACCGCTTGTTGGTTATGTTGTCTGGCCTTTTTTGAAAATACTGGGTAATACGCCACTCGCTGTCAGAATGCCTGCTCTTATTTCTTCTTCAATCTGTTTCTGGTTATTATTTACAATGGGAAGAAATGTTTATTCCGCTTCCTGCGGGTTCTGGGCAGCAGTTATTTTCTGTCTGACTCCTCTTTTTTCTGTTCTCGGTGGAATTATGACTGTTCCGGATACGATTCTTTCAGTTTTCTGGTTGTTATCAATAATGACGCTATGGAAAATTCGTTTCACCGGTACAAACAGTTTATGGTATCTCCTTGGTTTTCTGGTTGGATTGTCATTACTTACAAAATATACCGGTTTCTTTTTATATCTGTCAATTTTTATTTTTGTCATAGCTGACAAACATATGCGAAGCCATCTTAAGAAAAAATATTTATACTGTGGATTTTTTATCAGCCTGCTTGTTTTCAGCCCTGTCTTAATCTGGAATTATAACAATCACTGGGCTTCTTTTGCTTTTCAATTCAGTCACGGATTGGGTGAAAAAAATTTTTTTAATCCGGGTATTTTTATTCAAAATTCAGTCGCGCAGATGGCTGTAATATCACCTTTTATCTGGATATTGCTGGCTCTGGTTTTTATTAATTCTGCAAGGAGATTTTTTTCTCTATCAGATAACTTTGAAAAACTCCTTTTTATCTTTGCCTTTCCTGTTTTTGCTGTATTTGGTTATGCTTCTCTATCAAATGAAATTCTTCCACACTGGCCAGCTCCTGGATATCTCACACTTATCATACCCGGTGCAAACTTTCTTTTAAAATGTGGCGAAAACTCCAATAGAATCAGGAGATTTTTCAGGCATATTGTTCTGTATACAGGTGCTTTATTTACTTCTTTGATTCCTGTTCAGGTCGTTTTTCACTGTTTGCCATTGCCTTCTGAAATTGATCCGACAGGTGACCTTTATGGATGGGATAAGGCCGCTTATCTTGCAGAATATTTTCGTGAAGAAAACAGAACTGATACTTTTTTGTTTACTCATAAATTTTATCTTGCCAGCCAGATGGCATTTTATCTTCCAGCTCATACCGCACAAAGTCATCTTTATTGCCTGAGTAAAAGAGTGGATCAATATGACTTCTGGCAAAGAAATAAAAATTTAAGAAAAACCCTTTATGGAAAAACAGGAATTTTTTTTACTGATGAACACTTCAGGGATTCACCTGATAAGATTTATAAATTTGGAAAGATAGAAAAACCGATAACACTTGAAATATATTACAGAAATAAGAAGGTAAAAACTTTTTATTTTTATAAATGTGTGGATTTCAAGACTTATGAAACAGACAGATCCGTTTTTAACTCTGCTGAATTCTATGAAAGAAATTTCTGGAGAGATTTGATTTCTGTTGATAACCGGGCTTTTCTTGCTGTTAACAGGATAAGTGCAGAACATAAATTTTTTGCAATTTTATTGTTCAATACAGGGTATCTTGGTTCAACCGAAGTAGCTGTTTTGGTGGTGTCCCTGATTCTTTTTTTTTCAAGGAGAAAGGATTTTCTGAAATATACGGGTATGTTCATAATTATTATTATTGTTGGCGCGATACTTGTCCATATTTTGAAAGAGATTTGCCCTTCGCCCAGACCTGTTGCTTATTTTGGTGAGAAAATGAATATTAATATCACAGGACCTGTTTTGAAATCGGGTTCCTTTCCGTCAGGACACTCGCAAACGGCTTTTTCAACTGCTGCTTTCTTAGGCTGGCTTTTTCCTGTGTTAAAAGTACCTTTTTATCTTATTGCAATCGCAGTTGCTTTTTCCAGGGTTTCTTCAGGAGTACACTTCTTCAGGGATATTCTTGTCGGTTCGGCCATCGGTTTTATTGCTTTCTGGATTGTTTTGAAAGTCCACACTTTTGTTTTTTCTGTCAGATCCAGGAGGGAACAGAAAGAAAATAAAATTTGACAAGATAATGTTGATAATCTAGAATATTTATCTACATTATATGGTTTATTGTTTTCTCCTCAAAATTTATGGTAAGAATAATTAAGCGGGATTAACTCAGCGGTAGAGTGCGACCTTGCCAAGGTCGAAGTCACGGGTTCAAATCCCGTATCCCGCTCTAATAGATAAGATTTGACGTTTTGTTTTATATTGTGTAAAATAATAACTCTTGACACTGCGTCGGGACAATTTCAGATTCAGATGAGCTCAGGCTGCTGTGGCTCAGGGGTAGAGCACGTCCTTGGTAAGGACGGGGTCATGGGTTCGATTCCCATCAGCAGCTTGGCAGCCAGAAAATTGTGCGTTATCTATTTTTTTCTGTAACCAGGGGGTAAGGCAATGGCAAAGGAGAAATTTGTAAGGAGCAAGCCACATGTAAACATAGGAACGATAGGACATGTAGATCATGGGAAGACGACATTGAGCAGTGCTATAACGTTGGTATTATCGAAGGCGGGGAAGGCGCAGCATTTGAAGTATGAAGACATAGACAAAGCGCCGGAGGAGAAGGAGAGGGGATTAACGATACAGATAGCGCATATAGAATATGAGACTGAGAAGCGGCATTATGCGCACATAGACTGTCCCGGGCATGCTGATTATATAAAGAACATGATAACCGGTGCTGCGCAGATGGATGGATCGATACTGGTGGTGAGTGCGCCTGATGGTCCGATGCCGCAGACGAGGGAACACATACTGTTAGCCAGGCAGGTGGGTGTACCTGCGATAGTTGTATTTTTGAATAAGATGGATATGCTGGCGGATAAAGAATTGATAGAGCTGGTGGAGTTAGAGGTGAGGGAGTTATTGAGCAAGTATGAATTTCCTGGAGACGAGATACCGATAATAAAGGGGTCAGCATTGGAGGCATTGAGTTGTGGATGTGGTAAGAGGGAATGTGAGAAATGCGGACCGATATGGCAGTTGATGGATGCAGTTGACAGTTACATACCTGAGCCTGTGAGGCTTGTGGACCAGCCATTTTTGTTAGCGGTTGAAGATGTATTTTCGATAACAGGAAGAGGTACAGTGGCGACAGGAAGGGTGGAGAGAGGAAAGATAAAGTCTGGGGAAGAGGTAGAGATTATAGGATTAAGGGAAGAGATGCCCAAGACAGTTGTTACCAGTGTTGAGATGTTCAGGAAGATACTTGATGAAGCTGTAGCTGGAGACAATGTTGGGTTGTTATTGAGAGGGATTGAGAAGGAAGGGATAGAGAGAGGTATGGTAATAGCGGCGCCAGGCAGTATCACCCCTCATAAAAAATTCAAGGCGCAGGTATATGTATTGAAGAAAGAAGAGGGAGGAAGACACACTCCATTTTTCACTGGATACAGGCCGCAATTTTTCTTCAGGACGACAGATGTAACCGGTACGATAAAGTTGCCTGAAGGTGTAGAGATGGTTATGCCCGGGGATAATATAGAGATGGAGGCAGAATTGATAATGCCAGTGGCGATGGAGAAAGGGTTGAGGTTTGCGATAAGGGAAGGTGGAAGAACAGTTGGTTCTGGAGCAATTACTGAGATTATATCTTGAGGATATAAACTATGGTTGAAAATATATTACTTGCATGCTCAGAGTGTAAAATGCGGAATTACGCAACAGAGAAAAACAAGAAAAAGAATAAGGGCCGTCTTGAATTGAAAAAGTTCTGTCCATGCTGCCGTAAGCATACGGTCCATAAAGAAACCTGATAGGCCTGTAGCTCTAACGGCAGAGCGGCGGTCTCCAAAACCGTAGGTTGGAGGTTCAAATCCTCCCAGGCCTGCAACAAGGACAGGTGAGATGCAAAAGATAAAGATGTTTTTAAAAGAAAGTCAGGCTGAGTTTAAAAAGGTGACCTGGCCGAATTTTCAGATGCTTAAAAGGTCAACATTCGCGGTCATTATTCTTATGGTGTTGATGGCTATTTATTTCGGAATAATTGATGTTATTTTTTCAAGGATGCTCCATGTTTTTGCGAGGTAGTGATGAGTAAATGGTTTATTGTGCATGTTAGAACAGGGCATGAAGAAAAAATCAAGAGACTTATTGAGTCAAAACTGGTCAATGCCGGAAATATGAAAATCAAACAGATAGTTATTCCTACTGAGGATGTTGTGGAAACAACAAAAGGTGAGAAAACTGTAAAACCGAGAAAGTTTTTTCCAGGATATCTTTTGATTGAAGCTGATGATGATGTTGATGATTTAACATGGCACATTGTTAAGACAACAAATGGTGTTTTTAATGTTCTCGGTGCAGGTACAAGTCCATCTCCACTGCAGGGAAGTGAAATTGACAATCTCCTGCAGGAGATAGAGGAAAGAAAGGCAAAACCCGTTCCAAAGATTGAATTTAGCAGGGGCGATAAAGTTGTTATAACAGATGGACCATTTCTTGATTTTACAGGGGTCGTTGAAGATGTAAATAATGAAAGAGAAAGATTAAAGGTCAGTATATCAATTTTCGGAAGGTCAACAATTTTAGAACTTAATTTCTGGCAGGTTGAAAAGGTGTGAACATGGCAGAAAAAACCACAAAACAGGTAAAGGCGATAGTTAAGTTACAGATTCCGGCAGGTCAGGCAACGCCTGCGCCGCCGGTTGGTCCGGCACTCGGACAGCATGGAGTTAACATTATGGAATTCTGCAAGTCTTTTAACGCGGCTACAAAAGGGAAGGAAGGGGATATCATACCGGTTGTATTGACGATATTTGGGGACAGATCTTTCAAATATCAATTAAAAACGCCACCCACAGCTTCATTGTTGAAAAAGGCAGCTAATATCGTTAAAGGTTCTGGAGTTCCCAATAAAGAAAAAGTTGGCAAACTTACGAGACGACAAATTGAAGAAATAGCAAAGATAAAACTGCCGGATCTTAACACGGATGATCTGGCGCAGGCAGTGAAAATAGTTGAAGGTTGTGCAAGAAGTATGGGAATAGAAGTTGTTGATTAAGGAGTTAAGATGAAAAAAAGATCCAGAAGATATAAATCTGTTCAGGAAAGGATTGAGGAAAAAACAACCTATACTCCTGAGGAGGCAATCGCTTTTATCAAAAACAATTCAACCACCCGTTTTGATGAGACGGTTGACCTTTCAGTTCATCTTGGTCTGGATTTGAAAAAGATCCAGCAACCGGTCAGGGGTTCTGTAAATCTTCCACACGGTAGTGGTAAACAGATAAAAGTTCTCGTTTTTGCACAGGGTGAGAATATTGAAAAGGCAAAAAAAGCAGGGGCCGACTATTATGGTGGTACAGAACTGATAGAGAAAATCAAAGGAGGATGGCTTGATTTTCAGGCGGTTGTGGCAACACCTGATATGATGAAAAATATCACAGCCCTCGGGAAGATACTTGGACCGAGAGGCCTTATGCCAAATCCACGCTCTGGCACTGTTACATTTGAGATAGAAAAAATTGTTGAAGAGCTAAAAAAAGGTAGAATTGAGTTCAAAATGGATAGGGATGGCAATCTGCATCTTCCGATCGGAAGGGTTTCATTTTCTCAGGAACAACTCCTTGAGAATTTTTACGCTGCATTGAGGACAATTCTGGCGGCCAGGCCGCAGGGAGTAAAAGGAGTTTATCTGAAGAGTGCTCATATTTCTTCAACGATGGGGCCATCTTTTCCCTTAAACATCAATAAGATTTCACAGGAAATAAAATCTACAATTTCTTGATCGAACAGGACAGGATTTTATGAATAAAACGGACAAGGCAAAAATTTTGAAGTTCATAATTGATGAACTGGGTTCGAGCAAGGTATCCATTTTTGCAGAATTTTCAGGGATTACAGTCAAGGGCATGGAGGAACTCAGAAGGGAAATGAAAAAGCATTCATCAAATGTCATGGTTGTTAAAAATACTCTCGCAAGGATGGCATTGCAATCCTGTTCTCTGGACGAGGCAACAAAGTTTATGGAGGGTCCGAATGTTCTTATCTGGAGTAATACAGGTGATGAATGTGAGATTATAAAGGAGGTGCTGAAATTTTCAAAATCTTCAGGGAAAATTAAAATTAAGTTTGGCGTTCTCAACAATGCTCTCATGGCAGTTGATACTCTGGAGAAGCTTGGTAATCTTCCTACGAAAAAGACATTGCAGGCAAAAGTTATCGGTGGAATTAAGGCTCCATTGAGCAGCCTTGTTTATAACGTTAAGTATCCGTTAACACGTTTGATTCTGGTATTGAAAACATTTTCTGAACAAAAGGAGAAAGGAAATGGTTGAAGAGAAAAAACTTTCTGTGGATGTTCTCGTTGATGCGATTGGCAGTCTTACAGCAATGGAATTGGCCGATCTTGCCAAAAAACTTGAAGATAAATTTGGCGTTCAACCTGTGATGGCAGCAGCAGGGATAGCACCTGTTGCAGCTTCTGCTGAACAGGCAGCAGCCCCTGTTGAAGAGAAAACCTCTTTTGATATTATTCTGACCAGTTTTGGATCAAACAAAATACAGGTTATCAAAGAGGTTAGAGCCATCACAAATCTTGGATTGAAGGAAGCCAAAGATCTTGTGGAGTCGCTTCCGAAACCATTGAAGGAAAAAGTGAGTAAGGAAGAAGCCGAGGAAATAAAGAAGAAACTTGAAGCTGCTGGTGCGACGGTTGAAATAAAGTAAAGTTTGTAACTTTACTGAATTCTTAACAATGGCTGGAGAATATGGAAAAAAAACATGTGCGGGTTTCAGACGGATTAAAGGCTCAGGTTGAACCTCGCGGGGATTTCCTTCAGACTGTTCAGAAGAATATGGAAGGTTATGTTGACAGAAGACATGTGCAGATTCCTGATTTACTGAAGGTTCAGATAGAACCTTACAGAAGGTTTCTCCAGAAGGATGTTGACCCTGAAAAAAGAGAGAACATGGGGCTGGAGGAGGTTCTCAGGAAAGTTTTTCCTGAGACAGAACTTTTCCCTGGAGAAAAGCATTATATGATTTCAAGCGATGATAGATCTTTGTTTCTTGAATACATAAACTACACAATAGAAGATCCTGTTGAGTCTGAGGTTGAATGCATAGAAAAAGGTATTACCTATGGTGGAAGATTTAAGGTTAAATTCAGGCTTTACAAGAAAGATAAGATCAATAACAGGGTTGAAAGTGTGAGAGAAGGACAGGATGTTTATCTCGGACTCATTCCACTTATGACAGAACGCGGTACTTTTATCATCAATGGTATTGAAAGGGCGGTTGTCAATCAGATACAGAGGTCTCCCGGAGTGTATTTTAAAGAAGAAGAAGAAATCGGCCAGAAGGCTACGTATTCCGCGCGAATTTTTCCAGCCCGCGGTCTCTGGATGGAATTTCATCCAGAACTTCATCATAACACAACCTGCCTTTATGCCTATTTTGGGAAAAGAAAAGTCTATGCGACCACACTTCTAAAAGCACTTGGATATACTGATGAAGAAATAATTTCACTTTTTTATGAGTCTCCTGACAGGATGCCAGCGGACAGTATTATTAAGACAACCCTCGAAAAGGATGCCGAAATAAAGACTCAGGAAGAAGCGATAAAGAAAATTTATCTGGAACTCAGACCCGGTTTTCCTATGGAAGAAAGAGAGGCAAGAAGTTTCTTTAAAAGGCTTTTCTTCACTTCCGACCAGTACGATCTTTCTCCGGCAGGCAGATTGCAGATTAATAAAAAACTCGGGCTAACTCTTAAAGAATTACATCTCACGACAGAGGATATAGTAAGAACACTGAAGTACCTGCTCGATCTTATAGAAAGAGGCAAGGGTGAAACTGATGATATTGATCATCTTGGCAACAAGAGGGTGAGAACTTCGGCTGAACTTGTAAAAGAACATATTTATGAAGGTCTGATAAGGCTTGTTCATTTTGTGAAAGAGAAGATGGCAATTATAGATAAAACAGGCCCCATTGTACCGCAGGATATTTTAAACAGCAGAATTTTTTCCACAGCTGTGGAGGAATTTTTTGCTCGAAATCAGCTTTCCCAGTTTCTTGATCAGATTAATCCTCTTGCGGAACTCACTCACAAGAGAAGGCTTACTGCGGTTGGAGAAGGGGGAGTGAAAGAAAGGAAAAGAGCGGGTTTTGAGGTGAGGGATGTTCATTATACACATTTTGGAAGGGTCTGTCCGATAGAAACCCCGGAAGGGGCAAATGTTGGATTGATCAATTCACTTACGGTATATGCTGATGTTGATAATAATGGTTTTATCAGAACTCCTTATTATAGAGTTAAAAATGGAAAAGTTTTGTTTGATGAGGCTGTATATGTTTCTGCAGATGAGGAAGATAATTATGTTGTGGCTCCTCCAGATGTCCCTTACGATCCTGAAACCGGTATTATAAAACAGGAAATAATTCGTGTCAGATCCAAAGGAGGAGAGTTTACCGAAGCCACAAAAGATCAGATTGAACTTATAGGTATTTCACCCAAACAGATAGTTGGACTGAGCGCATCGTTGATTCCATTTCTTGAACACAATGATTCAAACAGGGCTCTGATGGGATCAAACATGCAGAGACAGGCTGTGCCACTTCTGCGAACCGAAAGACCTCTTGTGAGGACAGGCATAGAAAAAAGAGTTGTGATGGATTCCGGGGTGATTTTAAGAGCTAAAAACTCCGGCACAGTGGAATATGTTGATGCAAAGACCATAATCATAGACAGGGATGAAAAAGGAATTTTTCCCTGGCAGCATAAAGATGTTTACCACCTGCAAACATTCCGCAGGACAAACCAGGATACCTGTTTTCATCAGAGACCACTTGTTTCTCCGGGGCAAAAGGTCAAAAAGGGACAGATTATTTCAGATGGTCCTGCGGTTTCGCCTGAAGGAGATCTTGCTCTTGGTAGAAACCTTCTTGTAGCCTTTATGCCATGGCAGGGATACAATTTTGAGGACGCCATTATTCTGAGTGAAAAACTTGTTAAAGAGGATACCTTCACTTCAATTCATATTGAAAAATTTGAGGTTACAGCGCAGGAAACAGAAAGGGGACCAGAAGAGATCACCTCGGATCTTCCCAATGCATCGGAAGAAGAACTCAGGAATCTTGATAAAAATGGCATTATCAGGGTTGGTGCAGAGGTAAAGCCAGGAGATATCTTTGTGGGAAAAATCACACCCAAGGGCGAAGCAGAATTAACTCCTGAGGAAAAACTTTTGAGGGTTATCTTTGGTGAAAAAGCGAGAGACGTGGCAAATACATCTTTAATTGTGCCACCCGGTGTTTCCGGAGTTGTTATCAATGTAAAGACCTATTATCCCGCTGATAAAATTCCTGAAGAATCCATAAAGGTACAGATTGAAAAAATAGAGAAAGATCTTGCAGAAAAGAAGAAAATTGTCAGGACGATTATCACCGGCAGAATTAAGGATACTCTTTCTGCTCGCAGGATTCCTTCCACAAGGCTGACCACAAGTATTGAAAGCTGGGATCGAATTGTAAGGTCCATTGATAATAATTCTGTGAAAGAAGAGATTAAAAAGATTGTTGAAATTGGTATTACAGAGCTTGAAAAGCTTGAAAAGGAAGCCAGCAATGAAAAGATAAAGGTACGCAGAGGTTCAGAACTTGAACCCAATGTGATATGCAAGGTATTGGTTGAAATAGCGACAAAGAAGAAGGTTGCTATTGGCGATAAAATGAGTGGCAGACATGGTAATAAAGGTGTTATATCTGTTGTTCTTCCTGAAGAAGACATGCCATTTCTTGAAGATGGTACTCCGGTTGATATAGTTTTAAATCCCCTTGGAGTTCCATCAAGAATGAATATCGGACAGATTCTTGAAACACATCTTGGATGGGCATTAAAAACGCTTGGCTATTCAGCTGAAACACCTGTTTTTGAAAGCATAAAGGAATTTGAGATCAAACAGAACTTAAGAGAAGCGGGTCTTCCTGAGGACGGTAAAACCAGGATTTATGACGGACAGACAGGAGAACCATTCTTGCAGCCGGTAACAGTTGGTTCAATATATATGATGAAACTCATCCATCTGGCTGATGAGAAGTTTCATGCTCGTTCTGTTGGTTCTTATTCATTGATAACTCAGCAGCCGCTTGGTGGCAGAGCCCAGTTTGGTGGACAGCGCTTTGGTGAAATGGAGGTCTGGGCTCTTGAGGGGTATGGCGCTGGTTATACCCTCAGAGAAATGCTCACAATAAAAAGCGATGATATTAAGGGTCGTAAGAAGGCATATGAAAGCATTGTCAAGGGATTGGACTATCAGGAAGAAAATCTTCCTGAATCCTTTCATGTTCTTACAAAGGAACTCAATGGTCTGGGTTTTGATCTGAGAATAGAGAAAAAGAAAAAGAACAATGAAGATAGAGATGTGGTTACAATAAGGATCGCGCCTCCGATGGTAATCCGTTCATGGTCATACGGAGAGGTTAAAAAAGCAGAGACATTGAACTACAGAACAAACAAACCTGAGAGAGATGGTCTTTTCTGCGAGAAGATTTTTGGTCCTGTGAAGGACTGGGAATGTTCCTGCGGAAAGTTTAAGAAACAGAGATTTCGCGGTATTATATGCGACCGATGCGGAGTTGAGGTAACAACATCTGATGTACGACGCGAAAGGATGGGACACATTGAACTTGCCACACCGGTTTCATATGTCTGGATGTTTAAAAGCAGCGCCAACTGGCTCGGTGTGCTTCTTGACTTAACACAGGTGATGCTTGAGAAAGTTCTTTATTACGATAGATATATTGTGATAGATCCCGGTGATACGCCTCTTGATGAAAAAGAGCTTTTGACAGAGGAACAATACAGGGAAAATCTTGCTAAATACGGAAATAGATTTCATGCTGATATTGGCGCTTCAGCCATTTATGAACTGCTGAAAAAGATAGATCTTGAAAAGGAGATGGCAAAGGTTAAGGATCGATTGAAAGGCAGCAAAAAGAAAAAAGAGCACACAAGCAGGAGAAATCTTGTAAAAAAGTTAAGGATGATTGAGGGGTTGATGAAAACAGAAGTCAAACCAGAATATCTTGTAACCTCCATAATTCCTGTCATACCTCCGGATTTAAGGCCGCTTCTTCCTCTTGATGGCGGTAGGTTTGTTGCATCTGATCTTAACGACCTTTATCAAAGGGTAATAAATAGAAATAATCGTCTCAGGAAACTGATCAAACTGCAGGCGCCTGACATTATAATAAGAAATGAGAAGAGAATGCTTCAGGAAGCAGTTGATGCTCTTATGGATAATGGCAGGTATGGTACACCTGTTCTTGGCAGAGGTAAAAGACCGCTTAAATCATTGAGTGAAGCCTTAAGGGGCAAGCAGGGAAGATTCAGACAGAATCTTTTAGGTAAAAGGGTTGATTATTCAGGAAGAGCGGTTATTGTTGTTGACCCGAAGCTTAAACTTCACCAGTGTGGTTTACCAAAACAGATGGCGCTTGAACTGTTCAGTCCATTTGTTTTGAGAGAGTTGAGGAAAAAAGAATATTTTCATACGCTGGGAAGCGCCAAGAGAGCCCTTGAAGAGAACAGACCGGAAGTCTGGGAAATCCTTGAGAAGGTTACGCGTAATCATCCGGTGCTTCTCAATCGTCAGCCAACACTTCATCGTTTGAGTATTCAAGCATTTGATCCTCGTTTGATGGAAGGAAATGTTCTCAGGATTCACCCGCTTGTCTGCACGGCTTTTAATGCTGACTTTGATGGTGATACAATGAGTGTGCATGTGCCAATTACAGTTGAAGCTCAGTTTGAAGCTGACCTTTTAATGAAATCCAGCCTTCATATTTTATCTCCTGCAAATGGCAGACCCATTGTTACACCAACAAGAGATATTGTTCTGGGTTGTTATTATTTGACCTTCCAGAGTGAACAGAGCGTCTATGGTGGCGATACATCGAAAGACAGCAAAAACAGGGAAAAAGCAAAAGAGGCAATTTACAGTTTTGATGAGGCAAAAATTCTTTATGAAAATGGCCTTCTTGAATTGCACAGACCTGTGAGAGTAAGAAATAACAAAGGAGAAATAATTATTACAACTGTTGGCCGTATTCTGTTTAACGAAATCCTTCCAGAAGAGATTCCCTATCAAAATCGTCTTATCAATATCGAAGCTCTGGAACATATTGTGAAAAAGATTTTGATTGAATGCGGTTATTTCAGAACTGTTCAGTTTCTTGATGAGGTGAAGGAGCTTGGTTTTACATATGCGACCAGGGGAGGATTAAGTATTGGAGTGGATGATCTTAAAATTCCGGAATCAAAGGAGAAGGTAATAGAGGAAACCAAAAAAGAGGTTATGAGAATTGAAAAAGACTACAGAAAAGGTCTTATTTCAGAGGGTGAAAGATACAACCGAATTATAGATTTGTGGACATCTGTTACCAATAGAATTTCCAACGATGTATTTGAAACTTTGAGAAAAGATACTTCATTGGAACCGTTCAGGATAAATTCACTTATAATGATGGTTGAATCCGGAGCGAGGGGAAATCGTTCCCAGGTCAATCAGCTTGCGGGAATGCGGGGGCTGATGATAAGGCCGACCAAGAAGGCAACAGGTGAAATGGGCGAGATTATCACCACTCCGGTTATAGCCAACTTCAGAGAAGGCCTACCCCTGCTTGAATATTTTATTTCAATTCACGGAGGTAGAAAAGGTGTTGTTGATACTGCTCTGAAAACATCCGATGCCGGTTATTTAAGCCGCAGGCTTGTTGATGTTGCGCACAGTGTTATAGTAACAATGGAGGATTGCGGTACAGCAGATGGTATTTACATCAGCGCGCTCACTGATGGAGAAAAGGTTATCATTCCACTTAAAGATAGGGTTGTGGGTCGTGTCGCATTTGATCCGATAGTTGATATTATCACTGATGAAGTTCTTGTAAGAGCGGGTGAATTGATTGATGAAGAAAAAGCCGAGAAAATTGCGGCACTCGGTGTTGAAAGAATAAAGATTCGATCAGTGCTCACCTGTAAAGCTGAAAGAGGTGTATGCGCAAAATGTTATGGTGCTGATCTTTCAAGGCAAAAGCTTGTTAATTTTGGAGAAGCCGTCGGTGTTGTCGCTGCCCAGTCCATAGGTGAACCTGGCACGCAGCTTACATTGAGAACTTTCCACGTTGGAGGCACTGTAACAAGAGCAATTGGTCCTGCCAGGATTGTTGCTCATTCTGATGGTGTTGTCAGGTACTCAGAAAACCTTAGAGTTGTTAAAAACAGAGAGAATAAAATAGTTGTTCTCAGCAGAGAGGGAACAATTGACATTGAGGATGAAAGAGGTCGTCTGCTTGAAAGTAATGCGGTATTTGTTGGTACGATACTTCATGTTGAACAGGGGAAAAAGGTTAAAAAAGACCAGGTTCTTGCGACATGGGATCCTTATGCTGTTCAAATCTTAGCTGAAAAAGAGGGATTTGTAAGATATAAGGATATAAACAATAAAACCGTGAAAGAAGAATTTGATGCTTCAGCAAAAGTTACCAAGAGAACCATCATAGAACATCAGGATGAACTGGAACCAGAGATAGAGATACTGGAAAAGATTTATGCCAATAAGAATGGAAAAATTAAGATAGAAAAAGAATATGAGGAAAAACAGGAAAATATAAAAGATGAAAAAGAGAAAAAGGAAGAAAAAATATCAATATTGATCACAGATACGGGTGGTCAGATTGTTCAAAAGATAACAGTTCCAACTCACACCCATACAGAGATCATTGTTAAAGAAGGAGACAGGGTTAAAAAAGGTGATATTATTGCTCAAAAGATAGTTGGTTTTCATTATCTTGCTGTTAATACAAGCATACTGGTTGAAGACGGTCAGAACGTTTTACCGGGCGATATTATAGCAAAGACTCCAAGGGTTGTTGGCCGGGTGCAGGATATTACCGGAGGTCTTCCAAGGGTATCTGAACTTTTCGAAGCAAGACCTCCAAGGAATCCTGCTATTTTGAGTGAGATTGAAGGAACAGTATCCCTGCATTCGGGAGAAAAGGGAACCAGAATTATAAGAATAACCAGTGAGACAGGCCAGGTGAAAGAATACAGGGTTCCATATGGCAAACATCTTCTGGTTTCAAATGGCGATCATGTTGTAAGCGGCACAAAACTTACTGATGGACCGGTAGTTTTGACTGATATTTTAAGGACTCAGGGTGAAAAGAAGGTTCAGGAATACCTTCTCAATGAGATACAGAAAGTTTATAAGGTGGAGGGCGTTAATATAAATGACAAACACATGGAGATTATTATCAGACAGATGCTTTCCAGGGTAAGAGTTACTGATCCTGGAGACACCTATCTTCTTGAAGGTGAAGAGGTGGACAGGATGCGAATTCAGCAGATAAATGAGTCATTACCAAGAGGGAAAAAACGTGCAACTTATGAGCCATTGATTCTTGGCATCACAAGGGTGGCTTTAAGCAGCGAGAGTTTTATTTCTGCCGCATCATTCCAGGAAACACTGAAGGTTATTACAAATGCGGCGGTTACCGGTGCGGAGGATTATCTTGAGGGTCTTAAGGAAAATGTTATACTCGGGAAATTGATCCCCGCTGGTACAGGATTTTTCAGCAATAAGGTGAGAGAACAGGAACAAACCACCCAGGTTGCTGTTGGTGGAGAATAAAAAAATGGAGAAGGGATTATAAAGAAAGGAGAAAGAATGCCGACAATTAATCAGTTAATTAGATTTGGAAGACGACCCAAAATCAAAAAGTCAAAATCAACAGCCCTAGACAGTAATCCGTTGAAAAGAGGTGTATGTCTTTATGTGAAAACGATGACGCCTAAAAAGCCCAATTCTGCATTGAGAAAGATTGCCAAAGTAAGATTGAGCAATGGTAAAGAAGTTGTTGCTTATATTCCTGGCATAGGTCATAATCTTCAGGAACACTCAATAGTGCTGGTGCGTGGTGGACGCGTTAAGGATCTACCTGGCGTCAAGTATCACATTGTGAGAGGAGCTTTTGATACAGCTCAGGTTGATGGAAGAAAGAAATCCCGTTCACGTTATGGCACGAAAAAATCCAAAGGCAAACAGCAAACAGCGCAATCACAAAAACAGGAGTAATTATGCCGAGAAGAAAATACAGAGCGAAGAAAATACTTTTACCGGACCCGAAATACAATGATCTTGAAATTGCAAGATTCGTTAATTCTTTGATGGTGGACGGCAAGAGGTCTCTTGCCGAAAAGATAATGTACAGGTGTTTTGACATTTTGAGCGAAAAGACAAAAGAAGATCCAATTGCTGTGTTCAAAAAAGCTCTGAATAATGTCAAGCCCCGCCTTGAGGTGCGTCCGAGAAGGGTTGGTGGTGCAACCTACCAGGTTCCGGTTGAGGTGGTTCCGAAAAGAAGCCTGTCGCTTGCGATCAGATGGATACTTCAGTCAGCAAGAGCTCGTAAAGGAAAACCGATGTATGAGCGTCTTGTTGAGGAAATAATAGAGGCCAGTAAGAATGAAGGTGCAAGCGTGAAAAAAAGGGAAGAAATGCATAAGATGGCAGAATCAAACCGGGCATTCGCACATTACCGCTGGTGATTTCCTGAATTTCTGTTTGCATCTTTTATATTTTTTAAAGAATATATTGTGGTTTAACGGAGGATGAAAATTTTATCCAGGGAAAATAAAAAATATGACGACAAAAGTTTTATCAAGAAAAAGCAAGGACTGTTCTCAGATGATGAATATTGATAATGTGAGAAATATCGGGATCATTGCCCATATTGATGCTGGAAAGACTACAACCACAGAAAGACTCCTCTATTATTCTGGCAGGATAAATCGCATTGGCGATGTTGATGATGGAACCACAACGATGGACTGGATGGATCAGGAAAGAGAGCGGGGTATAACCATAACATCAGCATCCACCACCTGTTACTGGAAAGGGCACAGGATTAATATTATTGATACCCCCGGGCATGTTGATTTTACCGCAGAGGTTGAGCGCTCTCTGAGAGTTCTTGATGGAGCCATTGGTATTTTTTGCGCGGTTGGAGGGGTTCAGCCTCAGTCAGAAACGGTATGGAGACAGAGTGAAAAGTACGGGATACCCAAGATAATTTATATCAACAAGCTTGATAGAATTGGTGCGGATTTTAGCCGTGTTGTTTCACAGATTGAGAACAAATTGAATGTTCACTGTCTTGTTCTTCAACTTCCTGTGGGTACAGAATCCGGTTTTAAAGGAATAATTGACCTGATAGAAAATCAAATGATTCTTTATCCATCTGAATCTGAAAATGATGCAATCTTTGAGCAGGTTCCTGATGATATGAGGCGACAGGTTTCTCATGCAAGAAACCATCTACTTGAAAGGGTTGCGGAGAACAATGAAGAGATTATGCATATGTATCTTCATGATACTGAGATTGAACCAGAACTGATTCGTTCTGCTATAAGAAAATGCGTGCTTTCAAGAAGATTGTATCCGGTATTTTGCGGCGCTTCTTTAAGGAACAAAGGCACAAAACTTCTTCTTGATGCAATAGTTGATTACTTACCTTCCCCTTTTGACAGAGGAGATATTTTTGGAGAAAATCCGGAAACCGGCGAAATTATAGCCAGAAAACCCGGTGCTGATGAAAAAGTATGTGTTCTTGCTTTTAAAGTGGTTAATGGCATATATTTTGGTCGGCTCATTTATGCAAGAGTTTATTCTGGAGAAATTACACCTGGAATGAGAATTACAAACTGGACACGCAGAAGAAAGGAAAGAATACTCAAAATACTTGAAGTCCATGCAAACAGATTCCAGGAAATTCAGAAGGCTGCTGCGGGTGATATTGTGGCAATTGTTGGGCTTAAAGAAACATTTACAGGAGATACACTTGGTTCAGCTGATGCTCCCATAATTCTTGAAAAAATGAAATTTCCAGAACCCGTACTGAAAATGAAGGTTGAGCCAAAAACCAAAGCAGAGGCGGAAAAGGTTTTTCAGGTTCTTGCAAAAATGGCTGAGGAAGATCCGACCTTTAGATTGAAGGTGGATCCTGAAACAGGAGAAACAATTGTTTCCGGAATGGGGCAGTTGCATATTGAAGTTCTCATCGAGAAAATGAAGAGACAGAATAATCTTGAGGTGCGACTTGGAAAACCGGAGGTTGCTTACAAGGAAACCATCACACAATCGGCAACAGGAGAAGGCAAGTTTATAAAACAAAGCGGTGGAAAAGGACACTATGGACATGTTGTTCTTGAACTGAAACCTGCACCGCAAGGTACAAATTTCAGATTTAGCAGTGTCCTTAAAGGCGAAGTAATTCCGTCGCAATTTATACCATCTATAGAAGAAGGTATTATTGAGGCAATGGAGGTTGGTCCTTTGAAGGGATATCCGGTAATTGATGTGGAGGCTGTGCTTATTGATGGCTCCTTTCATCCTGTTGATTCAAATGATATAGCATTCAAGATAGCTGCCTCAATGGCTTTCAAAGATGCTTACGTAAAAGCAAGCCCTGTTCTACTTGAGCCCATTATGAAAATTGAGGTGACCACACCTCAGGAATACATAGGAGAAATTATTGCGGATCTTGGTATGCGAAGTGGTAAGATTGAAGAAATGAGTGATGATGGAATATATAAGATTATCAAAGGTTTTGTTCCCCTTCGCACCATGTTTGATTATCCGACTGTGATAAGGTCCTTGACACAGGGGCGAGCAAGTTATATAATAGAACCCTGTTTTTATCAAAAAATTTCAGATGAGCAGTTGAAAAAAATAGGCGAAATCCTGTAACCAGGGGGTAAGGCAATGGCAAAGGAGAAATTTGTAAGGAGCAAGCCACATGTAAACATAGGAACGATAGGACATGTAGATCATGGGAAGACGACATTGAGCAGTGCTATAACGTTGGTATTATCGAAGGCGGGGAAGGCGCAGCATTTGAAGTATGAAGACATAGACAAAGCGCCGGAGGAGAAGGAGAGGGGATTAACGATACAGATAGCGCATATAGAATATGAGACTGAGAAGCGGCATTATGCGCACATAGACTGTCCCGGGCATGCTGATTATATAAAGAACATGATAACCGGTGCTGCGCAGATGGATGGATCGATACTGGTGGTGAGTGCGCCTGATGGTCCGATGCCGCAGACGAGGGAACACATACTGTTAGCCAGGCAGGTGGGTGTACCTGCGATAGTTGTATTTTTGAATAAGATGGATATGCTGGCGGATAAAGAATTGATAGAGCTGGTGGAGTTAGAGGTGAGGGAGTTATTGAGCAAGTATGAATTTCCTGGAGACGAGATACCGATAATAAAGGGGTCAGCATTGGAGGCATTGAGTTGTGGATGTGGTAAGAGGGAATGTGAGAAATGCGGACCGATATGGCAGTTGATGGATGCAGTTGACAGTTACATACCTGAGCCTGTGAGGCTTGTGGACCAGCCATTTTTGTTAGCGGTTGAAGATGTATTTTCGATAACAGGAAGAGGTACAGTGGCGACAGGAAGGGTGGAGAGAGGAAAGATAAAGTCTGGGGAAGAGGTAGAGATTATAGGATTAAGGGAAGAGATGCCCAAGACAGTTGTTACCAGTGTTGAGATGTTCAGGAAGATACTTGATGAAGCTGTAGCTGGAGACAATGTTGGGTTGTTATTGAGAGGGATTGAGAAGGAAGGGATAGAGAGAGGTATGGTAATAGCGGCGCCAGGCAGTATCACCCCTCATAAAAAATTCAAGGCGCAGGTATATGTATTGAAGAAAGAAGAGGGAGGAAGACACACTCCATTTTTCACTGGATACAGGCCGCAATTTTTCTTCAGGACGACAGATGTAACCGGTACGATAAAGTTGCCTGAAGGTGTAGAGATGGTTATGCCCGGGGATAATATAGAGATGGAGGCAGAATTGATAATGCCAGTGGCGATGGAGAAAGGGTTGAGGTTTGCGATAAGGGAAGGTGGAAGAACAGTTGGTTCTGGAGCAATTACTGAGATTATATCTTGAGGATATAAACTATGGAAAGGAAGAGAATGAGAATTAAACTGAGAAGTTTTGATCACAGGGTTCTTGATGAATCTGTAAAACAAATCACAGATATAGTCAAGAGCACGGGTGTAAGAATAGTTGGACCGATTCCTTTACCGACTAAAAAGCAGGTTTATACAGTTTTAAGATCTCCGCATGTGAACAAGAAAAGTCGTGAGCAGTTTCAGCTTTGTACCCACAAAAGGATTATTGATATACTTGAACCCACCACAAGAACTGTGGATGCTTTAAGTCGTTTGAATCTACCTTCTGGTGTTGAAGTTGAAATGAAACTGGAGTAATTTATGCGAATGGGATTGATTGGAAGAAAACTGGGAATGACACAGGTTTTTGAGGAAAACGGTAAAGTTATTCCTGTGACAGTACTTGAGGTTGGTCCCTGTTTTGTAACGCAGAAAAAAACCAGGGATTCTGATGGTTATTCAAGCATTCAGATTGGTTACCAATCCATTAATGAAAAAAAAGTCACAAAACCGATTGCAGGACACTGTAAGAAAGCAGGACTACCACCTTTGAAATATATGAGAGAAATTAGAATGGAAGAATCAGACGCAGCGCAATTTAATATCGGACAGGAAATGAATGTTTCTATTTTTAAAGAGGGCGATTATATAGATGTTATCGGAACATCGAAAGGCAAGGGTTTTCAGGGTGTTGTCAGGAGACATGGTTTTAAGGGAGGACCTGCAACCAGAGGTTCCATGCAGCATAGAAAACCAGGTTCAATTGGAGGAGGCAATCCTCAGAGAGTTATTAAGGGAAGGAAAATGGCGGGGCATATGGGCAATGAAAGAGTTACATTGCAAAATTTAGTTGTCTACAGGGTTATGCCTGAAAAAAATCTTATGCTGGTTGTGGGTGCTGTTCCCGGCAGTGGCAACAGCCTTGTTTTTGTGAGACACGCGGTGAAGAAACAGAGGGCAAAATGAACAGGGAAATTCCGATTTTTAATTTGAATGGTGAAAAACTGAGAAGCGAAGTTATTGAACTGGACGATGTCAGTCCGAACACTGATGTCATACACAGATATGTTGTTAGTACTCTCGCAAATAAAAGACAGGGTACATCTTCTGCAAAGACAAGAGCTGAAGTATCAGGTTCAGGCAGAAAACTCTGGAGGCAGAAAGGAACAGGTAGAGCAAGGATAGGTTCAATTCGGTCGCCCATATGGCGCCACGGAGGAGTTGTTTTTGAACCAAAACCCAGGGATTACAGCTATCATCTTCCTGAAAAGATGAAACGACTTGCTTTACGAGATACACTGCGAGCGCTTATAGCCGATGATGGACTTATCCTCATTGAGGTTAAAGATGGAATTGTAAATTCCAGGACAAAATTGTTTTCAGATTTTTTGAAAAAGACAGGATTAGAAAAAAATAAATTGCTTGTGGTTCTTGATAAAAACTTCAATGACAGGGAGAAATTTATCAGGTGCATAAGAAATATTAAAAATCTTTCATATTGTTATGCAGAACAGATGAACCCTTATCTGATACTCACTCATGATAAGATTGTCGCTCAGATGGAAACCTTGCCATTGTTGAAGAAATTTTCTTCAGGAGAAGAGAATGTTTAATCCTTACAGTATAATAAAATATCCACTTGTGACAGAAAAGGCGACCACGCTGGGAAGCCAGAACAAATATATTTTTGTTGTGGACAAAAAAGCGAAGAAAACCCAGATTAAAATGGCTGTTGAACAACTTTACAGAGTCAGTGTGGTATGTGTGGCGGTTATCAAAATGCCGGCAAAAAAAAGAAGATACAGATTATCCAGGGAAGGATATAAATCCTCTTATAAAAAGGCGATTATAACATTGAAAGAAGGAGAAAAAATTGCCATTACGTAAGATTAAGCCAGTCACAAACAGTCAAAGGTATGCGATACTTCCTGATTTTAAGGAAATAACGAAGCATGAGCCTGATAAGAGGCTTGTTTTTGGAAAGAGAAAAAAAGGTGGAAGAAATAATACTGGAAGGATAACCGTGCGTCACAGGGGTGGCGGACATAAAAAACTTTACAGGATAATCAGTTTTAAAGGCAGACCCGTTGATGCAAGGGTTCTGAGTATTGAGTATGATCCCAACAGAACAGCACATATTGCTTTGATTCAGTATGTTGATGGAAGAAGGGCTTATATAATTGCACCCGCTGATTTGAAGGTGGGTGCGCGGATTCTTTGTGGTGAATCAGCCTTTATTTCACCGGGTAATATTCTTCCTCTGGCAAAAATTCCAGAAGGTTCTGAGATTTATAATATTGAGATTCAACCCGGCAAGGGTGGACAGCTTGTTAGGGCAGCAGGTTGCTCTGCCATTTTAGTTACTAAAGGAGAGAAGTTTGCTTCTGTGAAGCTTTCTTCAGGAGAAGTGAGACTTATTCCTCTTGATTGCACAGCCACAGTTGGCAGAGTCAGTAATCCTGAACATAAGTATGTTTCACTTGGTAAGGCAGGAAGGACTCGTTGGCTCGGAATAAGACCGACAGTGAGAGGAATTGCTATGAATCCTGTTGATCATCCTCATGGTGGTGGTGAAGGCAGGGGTAAGGGAAATATTTCTCAGACTCCGTGGGGTAAGCCGACAAAGGGATATAAGACCCGTAATCCTGATAGGTATTCAAACAAGTTCATTGCGCAGAGAAGAAAGAAATAGGAGTATCTCTATGAGATCACTAAAAAAAGGGCCGTTTGTTGATTTAAAATTGACCAGGAAAATGGAAAAGATTAAAGCAGCAGGAAAGAAGGAACCCATTAAAACGTGGTCGAGACGTTCAACAATTATTCCGGAGTTTGTTGGTTATACATTTGCAGTTCATAATGGAAAAACATTTGTTAATGTTTATATTACAGAAAACATGGTTGGGCACAAACTTGGAGAATTCGCACCAACAAGAATTTTCCGTGGGCATGGTGCCCATACAGAAAGAACAACGGAGAAGACCTGATGTTAGTTATTGCAAAAACCAGATTTGCCAGAATAGGACCGAGAAAGGTAAGGTATCTGAGACCGATTGTGGTGGGTAAAGAGGCACAATCCGCAATCAAATTACTTGATTACACACCTCATGGGGGTTCATTAATTGTGAAAAAACTTATTAAATCCGCCCTTAGCAACGCGGAACAGAAAAACCCTGATCAGAAAAACTGGTATGTCAAGAATCTCCTTGTGGATGAAGGACCGAAGATGAAAAGATTGCGTTCTGCGCCTATGGGGAGAGCCGTTATGATTATGAAGAAACTATCTCATATTACAGTTGTGCTGGAGGACATTCAAGAAACCAAAATAGTTAAAGGGAACAAATATGGGACAAAAGGTAAATCCAATAGGTCTTAGGCTTGGTATAACTGAAAAATGGAGATCTTTCTGGTTTGCAAATGACAGAAACTTTAAAGATTTTCTCAGAGAAGATGTTGAAATAAGAAAATATCTTTTTGGCAGGTTTCCACGGGGTTCAATTACAAGAGTGGACATTGAAAAAATTGCTGAAAAGGTGAAAATCAACCTTTACAGTCCAAGACCTGGTGTGGTTCTTGGACGCAAGGGCGCAGAGATAAACGCAGTAAGAGACGAGGTTTACAACAGAATAAAAAAACAGGTAACCATAGATGTTAATGGAATAAAAAATCCGGGCCAGGATGCTCAATTTATGGCCGACAGCATCGCAATGCAACTTGAACGCAGGGTGCCACACAGAATAGCTGTAAAAAAGGCTATGGCGCTGAGTTTGCAGTCTGGTGCACTCGGGATCAAAGTCAGGGTTGGTGGAAGACTCGGTGGAGCAGAAATTTCAAGGTCTGAACTTTATATGAAGGGCAAGGTTCCGCTTCATACTCTTCGAGCAAAAATAAGCTATGCAACATCAACAGCCATAACCAAGTTTGGTTGCATCGGAGTGAAGGTCTGGATTTTTCTTGGTGAAGTTTTCGATAAAGAGAAACAGGTATTGAAAAAGCAGACAGCTGAACAGGCTAATATAGAAGTATCTCATCCTGCTGAAGAAACGTTGAATACAAGGAGTCGCAGAAATGCCATTAATGCCAAAAAGGGTAAAGTACAGAAAAGTTCAGAAGGGTCGAACTAAGGGCAAAGCAGTTCGTGGATCAACTATCTATTTTGGAGATTTTGGACTGCAGATTCTTCAGCCCGGTCGACTGAAGAATAACCAGATAGAAGCAGCAAGAATTGCAATTACGCATCATTTAAAATCAAAAGGTAAGCTCTGGATAAGGATTTTTCCTGATAGACCTTTTACCAAAAAGCCAGCAGAAACCAGAATGGGGAAAGGCAAGGGTGATGTTGCTGGCTGGGAAGCAATTGTACTTCCAGGTCAAATAGTTTTTGAGATAGCTGGTGTTGAACCGGATGTTGCTGTGGAGGCATTAAGATTGGCTTCATATAAACTTCCGGTCGCAACAAAAATCATAAAACGGGAAATGCTATGAAAAAGAACGAATTTGATGAATTGAAAGATTTAACAGTTCAGGAGCTTGAACAGAAAAGAGCTGATATAGCCAGGCGTCTTTTTGACCAGAGAATTCAGATACGGCTTGGACAGATAAAAAATGTTCGTGTTTTGCGAAACCTTAGAAAGGATATTTCTCAGATAAATACATTGATACAACAAAAAAGAAGCAGTAAAAATAATCAAAGAGGTACTACAAATGATTCATCAGAAAAAAAAGGTTGAAAAGAAAGGCTTAGTAGTTGGTGACAGGATGGAAAAAACACGTGTGATTCTTGTGGAGACGCTCTCCAGGCATCCGGCATATATGAAAGTTATCAGGAAAAGGAAAAAATTCTATGCGCATGATGAATCTAACATAAGTAAAAGTGGAGACATTGTAATCATCAGACAATGCCGACCATTGAGTAAGCTGAAACGATGGAAAGTAATTGAGATATTGAAGAAAGATGTATCAAAAAGTGAAGGAGTAACAAATGGTGCAGTTGAGAACAATTCTTGAAGTGGCGGATAATACAGGCGCAAGAAAGATAAGCATCATAGGAGTCCTTGGGCATTCCAGGCGAAGATATGCAAGGGTGGGCGATATAATACGAGCAAATGTTAAGGATGCCCTGCCAGATGGGATAGTAAAGAAAAAACAGGTTGTTAAAGCCGTTGTGGTGAGGACAAAATCTTCAATCAGAAGACCTGATGGTTCATATCTAAGATTTGATCATAATTGTGCGGTAATAATAGATGATGATCTTAACCCAAGGGGGACAAGGGTTTTTGGTCCGGTTCCAAGGGAATTACGTGATGCTAAATTTATGAAAATTGTTTCACTGGCTCCGGAGGTACTGTGATATGGGTTGCCTGATAAAAAAAGATGATTTTGTTGTTGTAATCAAAGGTAAGGACGCCGGAAAAAAAGGACGTGTTATCAGGGTTTTTCCTGATGCCAGAAGGCTCCTTGTTGAAGGAGTTAATTTTGTGAAGAAGGCAACGAGGCCAAAAAAACTTGACAGGCAGGGTGGTATTGTAACCATGGAAAAACCTATTTCTATCAGTAATGTTCAATACTTCTGTTTAAAATGCAGCAAGAAAACCCGACTGGGTGTAAAGCTGATGGATGATGGTTCAAAAATGCGTTTCTGCAAGAAATGTGGCGAGTTGGTGGAGGCAAAATGATGGAAGCGAGATTGAAAAAACTCTATAAAGAAAAGGTTATTCCGACAATGATGGAAAAGTTTGGATTTAATAATATATTACAGGTTCCCAGAATCAAGAAAATTGTCATAAATGTTGGTGTTGGAAGGGATAACAAGGATGCAAAAGCTATCGAGTCTGTTCAAAAGGAAATTGCTTTGATATCCGGACAGAAACCGGTTATAACCAGAGGTAAAAAATCTATTTCTGCATTCAATCTCAGGCGTGGAGATATCTGTGGAGTTATGGTAACATTGAGGGGCGACAGGATGTATGAGTTTCTTGATAGAATGATAACCGCTGCTCTTCCAAGAGTAAAAGACTTTGATGGCTTGAGTCCTGATTCATTTGATGGACAGTCATCCTATACAATCGGAATTAAAGAACAGGTGATTTTTCCTGAAATTGATTATAACACCATATATAAGGTTCGCGGGATGAACATTACCATATGTACGAATGCTAAGAAGGTTGAACATGCACGGGAACTTTTGAAATTGATTGGATTGCCGATAAGGGAGGATTAACATTGGCGCGCAAATGTTTTTTTGAGAAGATGAAGAAAGAACCAAAGTTTAAAGTGAGAATGAGAAACCGCTGCTGGCGATGCGGCAGACCACGAGGTTACATCAGAAAGTTTGGTATTTGCCGTGTTTGTTTCAGGCAGCTCGCATCTCAGGGTGAGATTCCTGGTGTTACCAAAGCAAGCTGGTAGGAGGACTGATTATGACCGATTCTGTTGCTGATATGATTGTAAGATTGAAAAATGCCAATCTTGTTTTTAAACCTTACACAGATGTACCGTGGTCGGGTTTGAAGGAAAGTATCTTAAATGTGCTCAAAGAAGAGCATTACATCAAGGATTGGGAGATTATTGAAAGTGAAGGCAGAAAAATTCTCCGTGTTCATCTTTTATACCTGAAGAAAAGACCTGTGATTCTGAAGATACGGAGAATAAGTAAACCAGGACAGAGAGTTTATGTATCAGCAGAAGAAATTTCAAGAAAAAAACAGGATTCTGGAATTTCTGTATTGAGCACTTCAAAAGGTGTAATGAGCAGTCGTAAGGCAATTGAGTCAAATACTGGTGGCGAACTTTTGTTCTATATCTGGTAGGTGAATAAAATGGGCAGATTAGGAAAAAAACATATAGATGTACCTGATGGAGTTAAAGTTTTTGTTGCGGATAAAGTTGTTTCAATAGAGGGACCCGCTGGTAAGATCACTCAGGATGTTTTTGAAAACCTTGAAGTCGTTTTTCAGGATGGAAAGATTTTTATTAAAAACAAAGTTCCACAGACACCCAGATTTAGAAGATTATTCAGAAAGACAGATGCACTTCAGGGACTTCTCAGGACACTGATTAAAAACAAGATAAATGGAGTTATAAAGAATTTTGAAAAAACCCTTGAAATTCATGGTACCGGATACAAGGCTGAGTTGAAGGGGAAAAAACTTGTTTTGAATCTTGGATTCACTCATCCTGTTGAGGTTGATATTCCTGATGCAATCAAGGTTCAGATTGAAAAAAACACTGTTGTGACATTTCGTTCGCACGATAAGGAACTTCTTGGAAATTTTGTTGCAAACATCCGGGACATTTATCCTCCGGAACCATACAAAGGAAAAGGTATAAGATACGCTGGCGAATATGTCAGGCACAAAGTTGGAAAGGCTGCTGTGGGAGCTCAGAAATAAAGGAGTTAATATATGAGGATCACCAGAGAAGACAGAAGAAAAATGCGGCATCTGCGAGTGAGGAAAAAAATTCAGGGAACCACTGAAAGGCCGCGGCTTGTGGTTTTCAGAAGTTTGAAACATATCTATGGTTCTTTGGTAGTTGATGAAATAAAATCAAACAGAGTAATTGTGACTGTTTCTTCTCTTTCAGAGACATTCAAAAGCAATGCAAAACCGGATGAAAAGGGTGGCAATATTAAAGGAGCTTTTCTTGCTGGCAAACTTCTGGCAGAAAAAGCCAGAGCCAAAAATATAGAAAAAGTTGTTTTTGATAGAGGTGGATATTCTTATAAAGGTCGAGTTAAATCGTTTGCAGATGGTGCAAGACAAGGAGGTTTAAAATTTTAGAAAGAGGAACTTTTGTGTCACAGGTTGAACAGCAGGAAGGCGGGGAAGAGAAAGAAATTGTCATTGAAATTCGAAGAGTTATGAAGGTTACCAAGGGTGGAAAACGTCTGAAATTTCGTGCTGTTGTGGTCTGTGGTAATCAAAAAGGTGAGGGTGGTTTTGGAATCGGGAAAGCTTCAGAAGTTCCTGAGGCGATTCGTAAAGCTCGAGAAAAGGCAAATAAGAACAGAATTTCAATTTCGCTGAAAGGAACAACAATAAGCGGAATCGTTGAAGGTAAATATGATGCTTCACATGTTATTCTGAAACCGGCTCCAAAAGGACACGGGCTTGTTGCCGGAAAAACGATGCGCGCGTTTCTTGAGGTTCTGGGTGTCAGGGACGCTGTATGTAAGGTTATCGGTTCAACAAGTACAATTAATGTTCTTAATGCAACCTACAATGTTCTGAAGTTTCTTGAATTAAAGGAGAAAAAAAGTGTTGAAAATCCATAATCTCAAGCCTGCACCTGGCAGTAAGCATAAAAAGAAAATTGTTGGAAGAGGACACGGTTCCGGACATGGTCAACAATCCACAAGGGGTCATAAGGGTCATAAATCACGATCAGGATATCATCTTGCGGGAAATTTTGAAGGAGGTCAGATGCCTCTTATCAGAAGAATTCCAAAACGAGGGTTTAATCATCCCGCAAAGGTTGTTGTTTATGTGATTAATCTTAAGCAAATTGACAGTAAATTTGAGCAGGGAGAATCCGTCACGCCTGAAAACCTGGTAAAAAAAGGCCTTGTGAAAAATCAAAATTGTATCATAAAGATTCTGGGTGAGGGCAGGATTGAGAAGAAACTTGAAATCAGTGCGCATGCTTTTTCAAAGAAGGCAAAAGAGCTGATTGAAAAAGCCGGTGGAAAAGCCATTATAATAAAAAAATGATTACCGCATTTAAAGATACATTAAAAGTACCGGACCTGAAGCGAAAAATACTGGTTGTTATTGCGCTGTTAACTGTATACAGGTTTGGTTGTTACATACCGGTTCCAGGCATAAACGGAAAGGCCTTGGCATCTTTTTTTGACAGGATGTCAGGAACTCTTTTTGGAATTGCTGATCTTTTTGCTGGAGGTGCCCTGAGCAATGCAACTATTCTCGCTCTGGGCATAATGCCTTATATCAGCGTTTCAATTATCCTTGAATTGCTAGCATCCATATTTCCATTTTTTGAACATATGTTAAGAAGTGGAATAGAAGGCAGAAGAAAACTGACTCAGTGGACTCGTTATGGTACGGTTATTCTCTGTTTGTTTCAGGGATTTGCTGTCAGCGTCTGGCTTGAAAATCCAACCCATTTTGATGGGGTGGTTATGGTTAATTCTCCAGGCTGGCTTTTCAGACTGACGACAGTTTTAACTCTTACAACAGGTACAGTTTTTCTCATGTGGCTTGGCGAACAGATTACTGAAAAAGGTATTGGGAATGGAATTTCTCTTATCATTACCGCCAGTATTCTTTCAAGAATGCCTGTTGCTGTACATCAGACCGCGCAATTAACCAGTGCAGGCGAAATTAATCCGGGACTTATTGTGCTGATGGTTGGATTAATTTTTGTTGTGGTTGGTGCCGCTATAATGTTGAATGAGGGAGAAAGGAGAATACCGGTTCAATACGCGAGAAGAGTTGTTGGCAGAAGGGTATATGGTGGTCAGACAACTTATTTGCCAATTAAACTGAATTCCGGTGGGGTATTGCCTTTAATTTTTGCGGTTTCTTTTCTCACGTTCCCATCCACCGTGCTCAGGTTTGCAAACAACATTTTTTTGCAAAAGCTGGCGAATGTTCTTAACCCTGTTTCCGGCGCGGGAATGGTTTTGTACGCTTTACTTATCGTGGGTTTCTGCTATTTTTATGCCAGTGTCATTTTTAATCCTGAACGTGTGTCTGATGATTTGAAAAAATATGGTGGTTTTGTTGCCGGTATCAGACCGGGTAAGGCAACAGGTGGGTATCTTGAAAGGATATTGGGCAGACTCACTCTCCCCGGGTCTCTTATGCTTACTGTAATTGCAATATTTCCATATATCATAATGCATATATTCAGAATTCCATACTTGATAGCGAGTATGTTTGGTGGAATTGGCTTACTTATTGTGGTGTCTGTTATTCTTGAAACGCTCAGGCAGATTGAAGCGCATCTTATCATGCGTCATTATGAAGGATTTCTGAAGAAGGCGCGGTCAAGATGAAGGTTTTGATTTTATTTGGACCACCTGGGATTGGTAAAGGTACCATAGGAAATATTTTAAGCAAGAAATGGAATATACCATTGATTTCAATGGGTGATCTTCTCAGAGAAAATGTAAAAAACGCTACAACAACCGGAAAAAAAGCCGAGTTATTTATGAAAAAAGGAGAACTTGTGCCTGATAATATTGTTTTTGAAGCACTTCAGAACAGGCTGAAACAGGAGGATGCTTCCAGAGGTGTACTTATGGATGGCTTTCCAAGAAATATGAATCAGGCGCACATGATGGATGAGATTCTTGGAGAAAAGGACGAAGTGGTTCTATTAAATCTTATGGCTTCTGATGATGTGGTTATAGAAAGATTATCTTTAAGAAGGATATGCAACAACTGTGGGGCTATTTATCATCTCAAAAATATTCCGCCAAAAAAGGAAGGTATATGTGACAGATGTGGAAGTGAACTGATACAGAGGGATGATGATAAACCTGAAGTTATTGTCAGAAGACTTGATGTTTTTCGTAAAGAAACAAAGCCATTGCTTGATTATTACGCTGAAAAACACAGTGTTATAGCAATCAATGCTGAAGGTGATTTAGCGGATACCTTGAAAAAAATTGAGGAAATTAATCTGTGGGGATAAGAAAGCCGGATGAGATAGAAAAAATAAGAAGAGCATGCAGTATTTGCAAAAAGATACTTCTTGAAACATCTGCAATTTTAAAAGAAGGAATAACAACATTAGAAATAGCAAAATTCGCAGAAGCTTTGATGGAGAAAGAACGTGTAAAGTCTGCATTTTATGGATACCGGGGATATCCCGGGATAATGTGTATATCTATAAATGAAGAGGTTGTGCACGGTATCCCGTCAAAGAAACGTATAAAAATGGGTGATATTATTTCTCTGGATGTTGGAGTGATTAAGGAAGGATACATAGGCGATTGTGCAATGACATCTTTTGTGGGACAGATTGATCAGGAAAGAAAAAGATTGATTGATGTCACAAGAAATTCGCTGCAGGTTGGTTTGTCAAAGGTTAAAGCAGGATGCAGAACAGGCGATCTTGGTTGGGCAATACAGAGCTATGTTGAAAAGCATGGTTTCAGTGTGGTAAAAGATTTTGCGGGTCATGGCGTTGGAAAGTATTTGCATGAATCACCGGACATACCCAACTTTGGTGTTCCTGGACACGGAGATGAATTGAAAGAAAATATGGTGATAGCAGTTGAACCGATGGTCAATATGGGCAAACCTGATTTGAGAATTCTGTCGGATGGCTGGACAGTTGTTACAGCTGACGGTTTACCTTCTGCCCATTTTGAAGATACGGTTCTTGTAAAAAAAGAAGGTTATGAGATTCTTACAAGTGCTGATTGATGGAGAAGAAAACAGATAAAATTACTCTGGTAGGGACGATAAATAAAGCACTTCCTGGGATGAGTTTTATAGTAGACCTTGATAATGGCATGAAAATTACTGCTCATCTGTGCGGAAAGATGAGATTGAATTACATAAAAATTATTCCTGGCGATAAGGTTATGGTTGAAATTTCGCCATATGATATTACAAGAGGAAGAATTATAAAACGGTTATAGGAGGAATTTATGAAGGTTCGGGGTTCAGTGAAGAAGATATGTCCGCAGTGTAAAATTATAAAAAGAAGGGGTTCTGTCATGGTGATATGCAAAAATCCTCAGGACGGACCCAAGCATAAACAGAAACAGGGATGAGGAGGTCTAATAATGGCTCGTATTCTTGGGGTTGAAATTCCGAATGAAAAAAAGGTTCTGATAGGTCTGACTTACATTTATGGCATCGGTAGATCGGTTGCAGAAAGGATTATAAAAGCCACAGGTATCAATCCTGACAAAAGGATTAAAAATTTGACCGAAGAAGAAATCGGTAAAATTTCCAGTTTTGTGCAACAGAACTTCAAGATTGAGGGCGATCTCAGAAGAGAATTCAGCGGTAATATAAGCAGGCTTATTGAAATTAATTGTTATCGCGGTTTGAGACATAAAAGATCCTTACCTGTCAGGGGCCAGAGAACAAGAACAAATGCAAGAACAAGAAAAGGACCACGAAAGACGGTTGGAGTTGTAAGAGATAAAGCTGCGAGAAAGGCAATAAAATCCAAGATTTAGGAAGAATGAAATAATTTAAGGAGAAAAAATGGCAGAAAAAGCGAAGAAGTATACCAAAAAAAAGAAGAAACACATAACAGTTTCAAGTGGAATAGCACATATAAAAGCAACATTTAATAACACCACGATTACGATAACCGATCCTGATGGGAAGGTAATTGCGTGGGCAAGTGCCGGTGTTGTTGGATTCAAAGGTACAAGAAAAGGTACACCTTTCGCAGCTCAGCTTATAGCTGAGAATGTTGCAAAGAAAGCACAGAATCTGGTAAACATGAAAGATGTGGAAGTAAGAGTTAAAGGACCCGGACCTGGACGCGAAACGGCCATAAGGGCGCTTCAAACCGCCGGGCTCAATATAACTGCAATCAGAGATGTTACCCCGATTCCTCATAATGGTTGCAGACCACCCAAAAGGAGAAAGGTATAAAAAGGAGTTTTTATGGCGAGAATTACTAAACCGGTTTGCAGAATTTGCAGGCGTAATGCAGAGAAATTATATCTTAAAGGAAGAAGATGTGAAAGCGATAAATGTCCGCTTGATCCTCGCAAACAGCGAAAAAGTCCTGTGCCTGCGAAAACATCTGAATATGGAATGCAATTGAGAGAAAAGAACAAAGTGAAAGTTTATTATGGCGTGCTTGAAAGACAGTTTCGCAAGTATTTTATGATGGCGAAGAAAACAAAAGGAGTTACCGGAGAGGTTTTGCTGCGTTTGCTGGAATGTCGTCTGGATAATGTTATATGTAAACTGAACTGGGCATCCTCTCGAAGAATGGCCAGGCAGACCATAGGGCACGGTCACATTTTTGTAAATGGTAAGAGAGTTAGTAGGCCTTCTTACCAGGTCAGAATAGGAGACGAAATAAGTGTTGGAGAAAACTCAAAATATGTTGAAATCGCCAAAAAGATAAAGGAAGCAGGAAGTTCAATACCGGTACCTGTATGGCTTGAGGTATCAGAAATTGAGTTAAAAGCAAAGGTTGTCAGATATCCATCAAGGGATGAAGTAAGTATTCCAGTGGACGAGCACTTCATTATAAACTTTTATTCAAAGTGAGGTGGGATTTATGGAAGAAAAAGCACTTGAGTTTGTCTTTCCATATAAAATAATGTGGGAAAAGGAAACCTACAGGGATAATTATGGGCAGCTTATCGTTGAACCTCTTGAGAGAGGTTTTGGCGTTACGATTGGAAACACAATGAGAAGGGTTTTGCTTTCCTGGATTCCCGGTGTTGCAATTACTGGTCTTAAGATTTCAGGGATACAGCACGAGTTCACCGTAATTCCCGGGGTTAAAGAAGACACGACACAGATTGTTCTCAATCTCAAACAGGTGATATGTAAACCGATAATTTCTGAATTTCCACACATATCTTCTGTTTCAATTTCCGGTGTTTCTGAAATCTGTGCTGGTGACCTTATAAAAGACGGCAGTGTTGAAATTCTTAATCCGGATCTGCATATTGCGACCATTGAACCTTCCACAAAACTGACAATTGATATTGAAATTACAGCAGGAAGGGGATATCTTCCTGTGGAAAAAATGAAACTTATCAGAAAAGATATTCCTGTGGACATGATTTTAATAGATGGGATATATACGCCGGTAAAAAAGGTTGCTTTTCATGTTGAAAACACACGGGTCGGTCCACTTGTTGATTATGAAAAATTAATTTTGGATGTCTGGACAAATGGTTCGGTTAGCCCTGATGATGCTTTGAAGATTGCAACAGACATTCTGAATAATCATTTTATGAAGATAGGATCGATGCATTCAAAGGATGAGAAATCTGAATCAGCCGAAAAAACATCTAAAATAGAAGAATCTGATATACCCATAACGAATCTCGGTTTTAAACCAAGAGTTATAAACGCTCTTCAGGAACAGAATATCAGAACACTTAAAGATATTCTCGGCATACCGCGGAAGAAGCTTGGGGAAATTAAAAATCTGGGAAAGAAGTCAATTGAAAAAATAGAGGAAGTACTTGAAAAAAAAGGTTATAAATTAGAAGAAGATCTGTCTGACACGGAGTAGCCATGAGGCATAAGAAGAATGTTCGTAGAATGGGAAGGAATAAATCCCAGCGTAAAGGCATGTTGAGGAATCTTGTTATAAGTTTTTTCCAGAGTAAAAAAGTTATCACAACCGAAGCAAGAGCAAAACAGATAAGAAGTGTTGTGGAAAGATTGATTACTACAGGGAAAAATCGTGATCTTGCAAGTATAAGAAATATAAATTCGTATTTAAATCATCCGGCTACGACCAGAATAGTAATTGAGCTCGGACAGAAACTGAAAGATAGAAATGGCGGTTATACAAGAATTATAAAAGTTAATCGTCGCCGTGGTGATGCAAGTAAAATGTCAATAATTCAAATGGTGGAATAATATGAAAGAACCACTTAAAATCCTTGACAGGTATGACAGAAGTGAAAATATATATCAGCTGATCCTCAAATATGCTGAAAGAGGACACAAGATCCTTGCCGGAGGTACAGCATCAGTATCTGATGATTCTATGAATGTTCTTGATGTTGTTTTAAATGAAACCGAGCAGGACAGGGAGATAGATGAACATAGAGAAGCTTCTGAAAAGGATGGCTGATCTTGATGCTTCTGACCTTCATCTCAAAGCCGGCAGAAAACCTTTTTTCCGGATAAAAACCGCACTCAAAGAAATGTCTGATGAGGAAGTACTAACATCCCAGGATATTGAAAGATATGCATTCAGCATAATGAATGAAAAACAGAGAAATTTCTTTTCCGAACATATGGAAATGGATCTTGCCACTGAAACGCCTGACGCTGGAAGGTTCCGTGTAAATATTTTCAGACAGAGGGGTAACGTCGGGATTGTTATGCGCAGGATTAAATCAGTTATTCCGTCTTTTGAGGAACTCGGACTTCCACAGGTGCTTGCCAGCATCTCTGATTTTTCAACCGGTCTGGTTCTTTTGGCAGGACCGACCGGTTGCGGAAAATCAACAACTCTCGCAGCAATGATAGAGTATATAAATCAGAACAGGGATGCCATGCATATAGTTACAATTGAAGATCCCATAGAATTTGTTTACACTGATAAAAATTGTCTCATTGATCAGCGTGAAGTTGGAATTGATACACTTTCATTTCACGATGCATTAAAAAGGGTACTTCGTGAAGACCCCGATATTATTCTGATCGGAGAACTCAGAGATGTTGAAACTTTTGAATCAGCAATAAGGGCATGTGAAACAGGGCATCTGGTTTTCAGTACGCTTCACACAGTTGGTACACTGACAACAATAAACAGGATACTTGACTTTTTTCCGCAACAACAGCATGATATGGTTAGGAAAATACTTGCTTATAATCTGCGCGCAACCTGCTGTCAGAAATTGCTCCCAAGGAAAGACGGAACCGGTATGATTCCGGCATGTGAAATTATGGTTGTCACGCCCGTTATCTCAAGGCTGATTATGGAAAACAAGATTGGTAAAATTCCGAGTGCAATTTCAGCTGATAAAGAGACAGGTATGCAGACATTTAACCAGCATCTTGTAAAATTAATACAGAGTGATAAGATTACTAAAGAAACAGGATTTGAAGCTTCTCCATCCCCGAATGCCCTTGAAATGAATCTGAGAGGTATTTATCTTGATGAAGAAACCAGAATCATAGGTGAATAAAGGTTTCCAATGAAAATTCTCGTAATAGGAAATGGTGGTCGTGAGCACGCGATATGCTGGAAAATTGCTTCTGAAATGAAATCAGGTACTCTTTATGCCATACCTGGTAATGGCGGGATAGGGGAAATTGCTAATCTGGTTGATATCTCTGCTGATAACCTTCAGGAGATATTATCCTTTGCAAGAAAAGAAAAAATAGATTTTACAATTGTTGGACCTGAAGCACCTCTTTCTGCTGGAATTGTGGATCTTTTTACCAGGAAAAGAATGAAAATTTTCGGACCAAACCAGAAAGCCGCATCTCTTGAATCCTCAAAGGTATGGGCAAAGGAATTCATGTCGGAAAATAATATACCCACCGGTCAGTTTTCTGTTGCAGACAATTTTATTCAGGCAAAAAAGATAGTTGAACGATCCGAATTTCCTGTTGTTATAAAATTTGATGGACTGGCAGCAGGTAAAGGTGTCAGCATAGCCACAGATGTCAATCAGGCTATATCATTTCTTGAGAATATTTTTGAAAAGCAGATATTTTCATCCAGCAATAATAGAGTTGTTATAGAAGAATATCTTACGGGCGAAGAATTGTCTTATCTTGTTATAACTGATGGTGAAAACTTTGTTCCTCTTGCTCCTGCAAGGGACTATAAAAAAATTTTTGATGGAAATAAAGGTCCGAATACAGGCGGTATGGGCTGTTACAGTCCTGTTCCAGAATTCACATCGGATTTAGAAAAGACTATCGAAAAAACAATAGTAATTCCCACGATAAAATCCCTTCAGAAAAGAAGTATTGATTATAGCGGGGTTATATATTTTGGTCTCATGATAACACAAAATGGTCCGATGGTTCTTGAGTATAATGTCAGGTTTGGAGATCCTGAAACAGAGGTCATTCTGCCGAGAATGGCGAGTAATCTACTTGATGTTCTGCAGGCTGCTGAGGAAAGAAAACTGAAACATAACATGATCAGATGGAAAAAAGAGGCTGCGGTTGATGTTGTGATATCATCGGGTGGATATCCTGGTAAATATGAGGTTGGATTGCTTATAAATGGGCTTGATCCTGTTCCGGAAAATGTTACGATTTTTCATGCGGGCACAAAAAGAAAGGGTGAGAACTTTGTAACTTCCGGTGGGAGAGTTTTGAATGTGGTGGGAATTGGCAGGACCATCAGGGAAGCAAGAGTGAGAGCTTATGAAAAGGTTTATACAATTTTCTTCAAGGATATGTATTTCAGAAAAGACATAGCCTGCTTTGATCAGCAGACCTAAGTGCATTGACAAAATCTGATAAATAATGTACACTAACTGAGCAGATGAATAATATGTTAAATGTGATTTGGGGAGAAAAAATGTTAGAAAAATCTGTAAAAGAAAAGCTCAGACAGGACTTCGGAAGACATTCAACTGATACAGGATCTCCTGAAGTTCAGATAGCCATTCTGACAAAAAGAATTGAAGCACTTGGTGAACATTTTAAAAAATATCCAAAGGACTTCAATTCCAGACGCGGATTGCTGAAGCTGATAGGCCGCAGACGACGTTTGTTGAAATATCTTCAAGCCAGGGATTTTACGGCTTACCAGGCTCTAATTGAAAAGTTGAAGTTGAGAAAATAATATGATAAGAAAACTGGAAATAGAGCTTGGTAACAGGCTGATAACAGTTGAAACGGGATCACTTTCAAGACAGGCAGCAGGTTCTGTTATCGTCAAATGTGGTGAAACGGTTGTACTTGTCGCGCTAACAACAAAAAAGTCTGACCAGATTCGTGATTTCTTTCCTTTAACCTGTGATTATCGTGAGCAGGCTTCTGCTGCGGGTAAAATTCCGGGAGGGTTTTTTAAAAGAGAGGGACGACCTTCTGAAAGGGAAATTCTTGTCAGCAGGCTTATGGACAGGTCAATAAGGCCTTTGTTCCCGGAAGACTTTATTGATGAGGTTCAGATTGTTTCTTTTGTTCTCTCTGTTAATCAGGAAAACGATCCGGATATTCTTTCTGTTATCGGTGCTTCATGTTCTTTATTGCTATCTGGGTTGAATTTTGATGGCGTACTAGGTTGCATCAGAGTTGGAATAATTGACGATAAATTTGTTATAAATCCGACAATATCTGAGCTTGAAAAAAGTAGCCTTAATCTGGTTCTTTCAGCTACAGATCGCTCAATTGTTATGATGGAAGGCTGGGCAAAGGAATTACCCGATGATCTTTTTCTTCAGGCAACAAGATTTGCCTTTGACGCGATACAGCCCCTTATAAAAACCATTTCTGCCTGGAAACAGGAAGATACTTATGTTCCAATGTTTACACCGGCTCCTGAAGAAGAAAAGTCTGTAGAGGCATTTATCAGAGAAAAATTGGACTTGATATGGAATTATCCTGAGAAAAAACAGAGAAACCAGTACTATGAAAAAATCCTGGAAGATCTCAAGTCAGGATACGATAGTGAGAAACATCCTGAGATAGAACTTATATTTAAGAGGTCTCTTGAAAAGATTATAAGAAACTTAATTTTAACAACCGGAAAACGTTTTGATGGTAGAAAAACTGAAGAAGTCAGACCCATTGATTGCAGTGTAGGATTACTTCCCAGGACACATGGTTCAGCGCTTTTTACCAGAGGACAAACACAGTGTCTTGCTTCTGTAACGCTGGGTACCAAACATGACCAGCAGGTTATTGATGGACTTTTTGAGGAAACATCCAAAAGATTTATGCTTCATTATAATTTTCCACCATTTTCAGTTGGTGAAACCGGAGCTCTTCGCGGTCCGTCCCGAAGGGAAATCGGACATGGTGCCCTTGCTGAAAAAGCACTTCAGTTTCTCATACCTTCAGAGGATGTTTTCCCATACACGATAAGAATAGTTGCGAATATCCTTGAATCAAATGGGTCCTCCTCAATGGCAACGGTATGTGCATCGAGCCTTGCACTGATGGATGGAGGCGTTATGCTTCCGAGGCATGTTGCAGGGGTGGCGGTTGGAATGATCAGGGAGAATGAGAAATACATTTTGCTGACTGATATAGCAGGTGAGGAGGATCATGTTGGAGATCTTGATCTGAAAATAGCCGGTACAAAGATAGGTATAACAGCTTTTCAGATGGATGTTAAGACAATAGATTTTTCCTGGGATATTCTGAAAGAAGCGGTTTTACAGAGTAAACGTGCAAGAGATCATATTATTGACATAATGAACAATACTCTTGATAGATCAAGGCCTGAAATTTCAAAATACGCGCCGAAGATTGTAACATTCAAAATTTCGCCCGACAAAATCGGACTTGTTATCGGTGGCGGTGGCAAAACTATAAGAAAGATAATTGAAGAGACCGAAACAGAGATTGATATTGATGATGATGGCAAGATTTCAATTTACAGCACCGAAATGGATAAATGTATGAATGCACTTGAACGAATAAAATCAATAGTTGAAGAGCCAGAGGTTGGAAAGATATATGAAGGAGTTGTCACAAGAATTTTTCCATTTGGTGCCATGGTTAAATTTTTAAACGATCAGGAAGGTCTTGTCCATATATCTGAACTTGCGCCCTATCGTGTTAATAGAGTGGAAGATGTTGCAGGCATCGGGGAAGGTATCAAGGTTAAATTTATCGGATTTGATGAGCAGGGCAGAGCCAACCTGAGTCGAAAACAGGCTCTTACTCAGGAAGAACTTGAAAAAGAAAAGCAGAAAACATCTTTTCACCAACGTCCACACAGAAAAGAATTTCGAAAATAATAAATCAGTAACTACTTAAACTGTTTAATTTCGCAATTTTTTTTCTGTATAAATCAATGATGATGGATACTTCCTGTTCAACAGTCATGTTCGTCGAATCAATAACAACAGCTTCAGGATGTTTCAAAAGAGGCGCTATTTCTCTTTTTCTGTCTCTTTCATCTCTCAGTATAATTTCTTCTTTCAGTTTATCAATGTCAATCCCCATATTCTGTTGTTTGAGCTGAAGGTATCTCCTTTTTGCTCTTTCTTCAACAGAAGCATCAAGATAGATTTTGACCTGAGCATCAGGAAAAACGACTGTTCCTATGTCTCTTCCTTCCATTACAATATTATGACTTTCTCGATATGCACGTTGCATATTCCATAATATTTCTCTGATTTCAGGAATTGAAGCAATGAAATGGCTGTTTTTACTGACTTCCTCTGTTCTTATTTCATCTGTTACATCTTCGCCATCGACCATTACCTTATAATGACCGTTATCATTCAAAAGTTCTATTCTGGTTTTTCTGGCCATTGAAATTAAATCATTTCTGTTATTAAAATCACACTTTTTTTGTAATGCCTTCAGTGTAAGAGCCCGATACATTGCACCCGTATCCACATACAGAAAACCGAGTCTTTCTGCTACAATTTTTGCAACGGTACTTTTTCCGGCACCCGCAGGTCCATCAATGGCGATAACGAAGTGTTTTTTTTTATGATTCAAGTATTTCCTTTTCTTTGATTGCTGTTTTCTTTTCTATATCTTCTATGAATTTATCCGTTAGTTTCTGCAACTCTTCCGTGGTTTTAAATGAATCATCTTCAGAGATTGCCTTTTCCTTTTCAAGTCTTTTTAATTCCTCTTTTACCTTTCTTCTTATTTCTCTTACTTCAATCTTTGCCTGTTCCTCCAGCTTTCTCAAAACCTTTACCAGTTCTTTTCTTCTCTCCTCGCTCAGTGGAGGAACAGATATTTTTATGGCTGCTGAGTCAGAGATTGGATTAAGCCCCAGATTGCTTATCTGTATTGCCTTTACAATTTTATCTGTGGTTGCTTTATCCCAGGGCTGAATCACAAGAGTCTGTGGATTTGGAATGGAAACAGTTGCAATCTGATTGATTGGGAGTTTTGAACCATAGTATTCCACAAGAATTCCCTCAAGCAGAGAAATCGAAGCACGACCCAAACGAAGGTTATTCATTTCTCTTATAAAATTTTCCTCTACTTTTTTCATGTTTGTTTCTGCTTCCTGACAGATTTTTTTTATCATATATTCCTCCTTTAAGACAGATTATAAAGTCTGGAATTCTTGCTTGAAATTACTGTCTTTATTCCATCTCCACACACGATTTTTTTTAAATTTCCTTTTCTGAAAAGATTGAAAACAATAACAGGAAGATTATTATTCATACACAGTGTGATGGCTGTGTTATCCATCACCTTGAGATCTTTTGTTAATACCTCCTTATGGGTCAGCACTTTATATCTTTTCGCATTTTTATTTTTCATTGGGTCATCTGTATAGACCCCATCAACCTTGGTTGCTTTCAGGATAACTTCCGCGCCAATTTCTATTGCTTTCAATGCCGCTGCTGTATCAGTGGTAAAATATGGATTACCGGTTCCACCGACAAATATTACTATTCTCCCTTTTTCAAGGTGTCTGATAGCTCTTCTTCTGATATAGGGTTCACAAAATTGCCTCATTTCAAACGCACTCTGTACCCTTGTATCAGCATTCATTTTTTCAAGGCAGCTCTGAAGAGCCAGACCATTAATTACTGTAGCAAGCATTCCCATGTAGTCGCCGGTAATTTCTTCAATCACCTGTTCATCTCTTGTGATGCCGCGAAAAATGTTTCCTCCGCCAATGACGATTGCCAGCTGACAGCCTGATCCTGCCACCTCTTTTATCTCTCTGGAAATAGATATCAGCGCAGCCGAGTTAATTCCAAATTTTTCATTGCCAAGAAGGGCTTCTCCAGAAAGTTTTAACATGACTCTCTTGAAAATGTTTTTCATGTTTTTATCCTCATGAAAAGTATTTCTCTTTTTCCACATTTTGTTCCAGACGGTAACCTTAGAATATCCTTGCTCAATTTTACATTTTCATCGGAAAACGGAATATTCAACATTTTCCATATTCTTCTGGACGTTCTCGGTATGAATGGATACATCAGCAACGAGACAAGAGATATACCACATATGCACTGAGATATGGTTTTTCTGGCTGATTCTGGACCAGAATTCCAGGGTTTTTCTCTATCAAGAAGTTTATTGAGTTCTCCTATTATCTTCCATATTTTCTCAAGAACATCTGAAAAGACGATATTGTTAATGGATTGATCGCAACCTTTTATAACATTATCAAATAAGTCATCCAGATCTTTGCTGACATATGCATCTGGAATTATTGAGTTAAAAAGTTTTTCAACAAGATTAAGGGTTCTATTAACAAGATTTCCCAAATCATTTACAAGGTCGCTATTAAATCTTTTTATAAACTTCTCTTCAGAATATTCTCCATCAAGCCCAAAAGGTACCTCTCTGAGCAGAAAATATCTGAATCCATCAACCCCAAATCGATCCGTTAAACTGACAGGATCAATAATATTACCCTTTGATTTTGATATTTTTTCACTACCCACGGTCCACCAGCCGTGCGCAAACATTTTTTTTGGAAGATCCAGTCCAAGCGCCATTAACATTGCAGGCCAGATTATTGCATGAAATCGCAATATATCCTTACCTATCAACTGGACGTCAGGTGGCCAGAATTCATTGACACTATCATTTTTATAATTGACGCCTGTTAGATAATTTATCAGTGCATCAAACCACACATAGATTGAATATTTCTCAGGCGTTGGAGATTCAATCCCCCAGATTGCTCCCTGTCTTGTTATGGAAAGGTCGTTCAGTCCCTGAGCAATGAAATTTCTAACTTCATCCAGACGAAATGATGGTTGAATCATACCAGGATTATTATTTAAATATTCAAGGAGTGGTTTTTCATACCTGGACAATCTGAAAAAGTATGAGTTTTCTTTAATTATTTTAACCGATCTTCCACAGTCAGGACATACAGGATTAGTTTCATCCATTTTTGTTTTTGTTATGAAACACTCGCAGGGGATACAGTAATAACCGGTGTATTCACCTTTATAAATATCTCCCTTATCCAACAACTTTTTGAACACGCTTTTTACAGTATCTTTGTGTTCCTTTTCGGTTGTCTGTATAAATCTTGTGTAGGAGATATCCAGTTTCTCCCACATTTTCTTGAATGTATCAGCCATTTCACCGGTAAACTGCTCAACAGAAATTCCCTTTTTTTCTGCTGCCTGCGCTATCTTATCTCCATGCTCATCTGTTCCTGTGAGGAAAAAAACATTTTTCCCTGTCATCCTGTGATATCTTGAAAGACAATCAGCGGCGATCGTCGTGTAACAGTGTCCTATGTGTGGTTGAGCGTTAATATAATAGATAGGGGTGGTAATATAGAACTTCATTCTTCTTCTCCATCCTCATACATTTTACTTTCAAATATAAGACAGCACATGAGCCTGCCACAAAGCCCTGAAATTTTGCTCATGTCAAGAGGTAAACTCTGGGTTTTGACAAGTTTCATCGTCACAGGTTCAAAATCCTTCAAAAACCTGTGACAGCATATTTCCTGACCGCAGATTCCGTATCCACCTTTTATCTTGGCTTCATCTCTCAATCCAATCTGTCGCATTTCAATTCTGCAATTGAATATACTGGCAAGTTCTTTTACAAGTCTTCTGAAATCTATTCGTCCTGTTGCCCAGTAATAAAAGGTTATGACGGTTCTGTCAAAAGAATAAGTTACATCAATAAGTTTCATCTCCAGACCAATTTCTTTAATTTTCTCATTGCATATTCTGAAAGCATCACTTTTAAGATGTTCATTCTCCTGGATTATCAGCATATCCTGTTCATTGACTTTCCTTAAAATTTTTCCTGAGATTATCTGTTTTGAATCCTGCTGTTCCGGACTGACCTGTGAACATATTCTCGCGTGATCCTGGGTTCCTTTTGTGAATTCAACAATGACCATATCTCCCGGCGCAAAAGAAGCCGTACTATCGCCAGAAACATAACATGGTTTTTCTGCTCTTCTCACCTGTATTTCAAAAACTTTTTCCACTTTTATATTCCTCAATCAGTTTTATTTCATCCTTGCTGCTGGGAGGTAATTTTTCTCCCTTTTCAAGATAAATTTTTGCCAGATCCGTTTTCCCGGTTTTGCTGTAAAATAGCCCGAGTTCAAAATTGTACAGCGCCTTTGTTGGGTATTTCTCTAATGTTTTGATAAATTCTTTCTCAGCCTCCTCGTATCTTTTTATTTCCGTCAGTAGCATGGCAAGTGTTCTATGATATTTGGGTGAAAAAGCGTTAATCTCTGCAGCTTTTCTGTATGCAGCAATTGCCTTTTCAAGAAAATCAGTATCTTTTGTTTCATAATAGAAATACTTGAATATTTCACCCTGTATGAAAAATATTTCTGGTTCAGGAAAAATCAGGGTTGCCTTTTCCAGAACCAGAATCGGATTTCCCTGAATTTTTCCTGTTTTAACACTCTCTATAATCCTGCCCACCCGCCATGCTTTCAGTTCTATAACAGTCGCAAAAACGATCAGAATAATGATACTTCCTGCAATCAGTTTTGTCAATCCGCCAAACCTGTTCTTTTCAGGCAATGATGTACATTCAATAAGTCCTGCAAATGACATAATAATTGTTGTTATTGCAGCGTCAGCATAATCAAAATCAACGAGACTGTGAAGGAAAAACCCGATTATGCCAAACACAAATCCTGCTATAAGATAATTCCCCGATGAAAGAAATTTTTTCAGGTTTTGTTTCACAAAGAAAAAGATAGCAGAAAAAAACAAAAAGCAACCAGCAATTCCTGTGGATGTCAATACTTCAAAAAAAAGATTGTGGGCAAATCTTGCTTCCATTGCGCCCGGAACTTTGAATTGCAGGTAAAACTGTGAAAAATTTCCAGGCCCAACGCCTATAACAGGATGATTCTTAAATATATCAAAGGCAGCCTTCCAGTAATTGATTCTATCTGTTAGAGAGCCTATTTTTGGAATCAGGCCGGTTTTTACTCCGAAATAAATCAGAAATGCTGACATCAAAAGTAGTATGATACAGGCATAGATGTAATGTCTGCCGGGAACCAGAAGAAAAAGGAGCATCAACATTGAAACAGCCAGAAAACAGAACCATCCGCCCATTGATTCAGTGGCAGCGAAAACCGGCATTATCATGGCAAGTATCAATCCATTTATAATTCTCAATATGCGTTTTACCTTAACTGAAAATGTGGCAAAAAACACAACAGGATAAAGGATTAAAAGATAACCTGCGAATGTATTGGGATACACAAATGTTGAAAAAATTCTGTTGCTTGCTATTCTATCAAGGTATGTTTCTGATATATTCTTCATCATCTCCGGATTTTGCATCAGCATCTGTCTGGTGCTTTCAAGACCCCAGAAATACTGGTGTATCCCATAAACAATTATTATCAAAAGGCCAAAAATCATCGTTTGCACCACAGTATGGAGGTTTTCTTCATTAAAAACTGTCTTGAAAAGAATCCAAACCGATAGCAAACTCAATAAATAAGAAAATTCATTCAATGTTTTGTACCGCAATGGCCATAGCGGTATAAAAAAAAGGCACAGCAAAACGAAAAGCCAGAATGAGATTTGAGCATACGAAAAATCCAATTTTTTATAAAACTTTAAAATAACCAGTACGAGCAAACCAGAAAAAATTAAATCAGATGCAAGATTGAAAGTTGGAGATGAAAATCCGTCAAAGAAAGGTCTGAAAAAAATTACCACCAGAAGTGTGATTTTCATCATGGATATAAGATATGAGACTTTTCTTTTTTCAGCTGTGTTTTTCATTCTTCATACCGATAATTGAACGAAAATCCTTACCTGTATTGTTTAAAAATTTAATGATTTCATTGCATATTTTTTCAGGTAGATCGGGTGAAATAACAAAAGCTGTACCTATACCGACAGCTGATGCACCTGCAAAAACCATTTCAAGAGCCTTTTTACCGGAATCTATTCCACCGAGGCCTATTACGGGTACTGAAACTTTTCTGTAAAGTTCAAAAACGGCTCTCAATGCCATGGGAAATATGGCAGAACCGGATACTCCACCTTTATACATTTTTTCATTTTCCCAATCATAGAATGCACCTTTGAAAGTATTTACAGCACAGATAATATCCGCACCTGCTTTTTCAGCAGCAACGCCTGTTTCGCAGATATCCGTAACATTGGGGCTTAATTTGGCGATAAGAACTCTGTCAGTTAAATTCCTGATTTTTTCTATTGTTTTGAATATCAATTGAGGATCTTCTGAAATGATTTTTGATAGCTGTATGTTAGGACATGAAAGATTCAGTTCAAAAGCAGATATTTCTTTTCTATTAGATAGAAATTCAATGCACCTTAAAATATCATCATCTGTTTTTCCGCCAACACTGACAATTATGGGTTTATTCAATTTAATCAGATTATCAAGTTTTTCTTGACAGAATCTTTTCACTCCGATATTCTGAAGTCCTATGCTGTTGATCAGGCCATTTTCAAGTTCCCAGATTCTCGGAGGCGGATTTCCCATGGTTTCATTCCAGGTGAGTGTTTTTGTGATTATAGCGCCCATGTATTTATAGTCAATGACATCAACAAGTTCATCTCCATAACCAAATGTTCCACTTGCCGGCAGCACAGGCGTATCAAGACAGAGTCCACCAATTTTAATTTTCAAGCCTTCTATTTCCATCTTATTTCCTCATGATTAAAAACCGGTCCGTCTTTACAAACCCTTTTGTATCCGTCAGATGTTTCAATAACGCATCCCTGACAGACACCAAGTCCGCAGAACATTACATTTTCAAGCGATACATATGCTTTGATTTTATTTTCTCTGCAAAATGCACTCAATTTTTTCAGCATATTAAGTGGTCCTGCTGAAAATATCACATCGGGTTTTTCTTCAATAGATTCTTTCTCAACTATGTGAAGAACACTGCCTTTTTCTCCAAAACTTCCATCATCTGTTGTCAGTAACCTTTTGTAATTTCCTTCAGGAAGAACCGAAACAAGAAGGTCTTTTTTTGTTCTTGCCCCATAAAAGAATTTAAGATTTTTGTTTTTTCCCATAATCTTTGTTGCAGCAAAAAGCAATGGAGCAACACCAATACCTCCTGCCACAAGATAAATTTTTTCAAATCCATCCACTGGTGGAAAACTATTTCCAAGAGGACCTATAATATCCAGCAGCATTCCTTCTGACACCTCTGAAAGTTTTCTGGTTCCAGCCCCTTTTATCTGAAAAAGAATCTTAATATGGTTTTCTGAAGCTCCGGCTATTGATAAAGGCCTTCGTATATAAGTGGCTGTTGTTAGAATATGTATAAACTGACCTGGTTCTGGAAGCATTTCAAATCTGTTTTCAAGAACAAGTTCAGTATAAATTTCATTGAATATTTTTTTGGATAATACCTTCAGTTTTTTGTGTTTCATGGTCATTTATAAAAAAAAGTTAATAATCCCACAACGATTGTATAAAGGCCAAACCATTTCATTTTGTTCTGTCTGACGGTTTTTGCAAGAATGATTAATGAGATGTAGCCTGATATAAATGCCGCAAGACCACTTACAAAACAGAAAAAATTAAAACCCTGCGGTTTTTTTAACAATTCCAGAATAAAGCCACCAACGATAGCAATAATGCCCAGAAGGAAAGAAAATTCAAATGCATCAAAAGATTTCATTCCTGCGTTTCTTGCCGCTGTGATTGTTGATCCAGAACGGGAAATACCCGGTAATATTGACAGTGCCTGAAAAACGCCTATGAAAAGAGCAATAGCAGCATTCAAATGTTTTTCTGTGTTTTTCTTCTGGCTCAGTATTTCACCGATAATCAATATCATCCCATTAATAATCCAGCATGTTCCGACGAGATAAACAGTTGTAATTCTATCAATGAATGGTTCCAATAGAAAACCGGCAATACCTGCTGGGATTGATGCTATTAAAAGATATTTTATAAGTTTTCTTTCATCCGCATAATCCGCAATTCTTGTTTTAACAATGGAAATAAACAGTCTCCTGATTCGATGCCTGAAATAAACAAAAACAGCCATTGCTGTTGCAATATGAATGGATAGCATCAACGGCAGATCATAGACCGGATAGTTATATAACCTGCCTGCGTAGAAAACATGTCCTGAACTGCTTACAGGAAGGAATTCAGTTATTCCCTGTAATATACCGAGAGCAATAGCTTCGATCATCATTATATTTTAACACAGTTTGAAAACACCTGATTATTTTATGATATGATATTATTATGAAAGTTTCGATTCTGATACCTGTTTACAATGAACAGTATACTGTTGCAAAAGTTATTGAAAAGGTTTTATCACTGAATCTGGAAAAAGAAATCATCGTAATTGATGACGGTTCTACTGACGGTACTGCTGAAATCCTCAAAAATTTATATTCAGAAAACCAGCACATAAAACACATTTTTCAGAAATCTAACTGTGGAAAAGGTTCTGCAATCAGAGCGGGCTTGGTCAAGGTAACAGGTGATTATGTGATAATTCAGGACGCGGATCTGGAATTGGAACCGTCTGATATTCTGAAATTGACACAAGTTATTGATAATAACAGCAGGGTTATTTTTGGGTCTCGTTTTCTCTCCGGGCCGAAACTTCCTTTTCTGAGCTTTCTTGCGAATAAGTTTTTAACCTTCCTCACCAATTTGCTTTATATGGGAAACCTCACTGATATGGAAACCTGCTACAAACTCTGTGAAAGGAAAATCTTGCTTGAACTCGGTTTGAAATCAAAAGGTTTTGAAATTGAGCCAGAGATAACCTGTAAAATCCTTAAAAGGGGATACAGAATAAAAGAGGTTCCGGTTTCCTATAATCCAAGAAAAATTGGTAAAAAAATTGGATGGAGCGATGGGTTCAAAGCAATATTTGCAATTTTAAAATACAGAATTACATGATAAGAAAAATACTTTATCTTGTAATGATTGCATCCTGCGGTTTCTTTCTTCATACGAAAGGCATAAACTGGGGTATTCCTGACCGCGAAAGAATTTTTCTTGTTTTTGGCGACATGGAGACTCTTGCTGATATGACTGAACCAATGCTGTCAACCCATCAGGAAATACAGGATATGCAGGTTTATTATGGGGCTGCGTATAAACCTGATTATGATACTTCCAGACATTTACCAATTGTTATTAAAGGCAAAAAAAAGCATTTGTCTGTTGAAATGATAAACTCTATGAGGAGTTATTTGCTGAGATCATATGGTGCTGATGAACAGGCGGTTCTGGCGAGTTTGGGTAGGATGGATCCCTCAAGAAAGGATTTCAATCCTCATTTTTTTGAATATGGCGGAACCTATCTTTACCCGCTTGGAGCATTTTTGAAATTATGTTGTTTGCGCGGTTTGATTGAAGTAAAAAACGACATGCGTTTTTATTTTAACAATCCAGAAAGAATGGGTAAATTATACACTTATTCCAGACTGTTTGGAGCGATTTTATTTGTTTTTTCAGCGATAATATTTTATTTTTTGTGTGTCAGAATTATAAATGACAGTACTATCGCTTTTTTAATTTCTCTTCTTTTTGTTTCTGTTCCTGGTTTTGCGATATGGTCTCATTACCTAAAACCCTACACTGCCGGAATGCTATGGGTAATAAGTTCGCTTTATTTTATATTCAGATACATTGACGAAAGAAAAACAAAATGGTGTGTGATCTCTTCCATTTTTGCAGGTTTTGCCATGGGAAGTTTGCTCTCGTACGGTTATATTTTTATTTCAATTATTTTAGGTATACTGTTTTTTACTCAGTTAAAAAATTATATTTTGAGAAACCTTGTTCTGTGCTTTCTGTGTTTTGTTTTTTCGTTTATCATCACAAATCCATATGCGATCATATCATGGAAGGAATTTGTAAATGAGATATCATATATTCAGTCTTACTGGAAGAATTCTGTAGGTTCTGACAACCTTAAATATTTTATTTCCACTTCTTTAAGGTATGGCCTGGGCAATGGCATCTGGTTGATTTTTATCCTATCATTTTTTATCGCATTGAGCAGGTTTGAAAAAAAATTCGCTTTTGTCCTGCTGAGCCTCCTGCCAGGGCTAATTTATTTTGGAATAAAAACCGGGAAGTGGGTTCACTATTCCTTTATAGTTTATCCTTATATTTTTTTACTTATTGCCCTGGCGACACCAAAGATTAAAAAGTATATTGCTTATACTGCTTTTTGTTTTGCTTTTTTGTGGACTTTTATAT